>NZ_JBSGFD010000193.1:0-15161 GCF_053603215.1 Kitasatospora sp. NPDC004240
GGGGCCGGCACGCCCGGCGCGGCACCGACCGGCGCCCCCAGCAACCCCGCCAACCCGGACGGCGGGCTGGTCAACGGCCTCACCAACGGTACCGAGAGCTCGCGCACCTCCGGCCCCGCGCCGACCGCCGAACCGGCCGCCCCCGCCCGGACGGCGGCCTTCCCCACCTCGTCGAATGCGACCACCATGCCCGTCCCGCAGATCACCGAGCCCGCACAGCCCCCCACCACCCCGGCCCCCGCCACCTCCGCCCACGCCGCCGCCGACCTCGACCGCCCGGGCCACGACCGGCCCGCACCGGAGAAGCCGGGCCTCGACAAGCCCGTCCACGACCGCCCGGCCGAGGCCAACGTCCGCCCGCTCGCCACCACTCCCCCGAGCGCCCAGGCCGCGCCGGCCACCACGGTCGAGCCCGGCCCGGCCGATTCCGCCCCCAGCGGCCCGGTGGAGATCACCTGCCGCGAGGAGCGGCTGGACATCACCACCGACTGGCACGTCGTGGGCACCGCGAAGCTGCGCAAGTACGTCACCAGCGAGCCCGTGGAGCGGCGGATCCGGGTGGTCCGCGAACGCGTGCGGGTGGAGCGGATGCCGGTCTCCGAGTCCGAGCGGGCGGCGCTGACCGAGAAGGAGATCGAGGAGGCGGTCGAGGAGGTCACCCTGCGCGAGGAGCGCCCGGTGGTGCGCAAGTACCTGGCGCCGATCGAGCGGGTGCGGCTGGTGGTCGAGCGGTACACCGCCGAGGAGGTGGTCCGCGACGAGCTGCGGCGCGAGCACGTGGAGGTGCACGACAGCACCGCCGGCGCGGCGCAGCACGGCTCCCCCGCCGCGGCCGGCATGCCCGGGCCCCAGCACCCCGCCCCGCCCTCCCCGGCTTCCTCCTCCACCTCCCCCTCCTCCGCCCCGCCCTCCGCCCCCTCCTCCACCCCCGGCGGCGAGGGCCGGCCGGCCCCGCTGCGCCCGCTCGTCTGAGGCGGGCCCACCCCTCGTCCCGAGCATGGGGCCCCGGACCGCACCGCCCACCGGTCCGGGGCCCCGCACTTTGCCAAAGCTTCACCAATCGATATTTGACATACTGAAGTATCTCCCTGCATGGTTATTTCAGTTCATTCACTATGTACGGGAGGAAGCAACCGTGAGTGAGGCACCACAGCCCACCACCGCGGCCGGGAAGCAGAGCAGCGCGCGGGTCCTGCCCGCCCTGATCCTGGCGATGCTGTCGTTCAGCGTGGTGCAGACCGCGGTCGTCCCGATCCTGCCCTCGCTGGCCAAGGAGCTGGACGTCTCCGGCTCCAGCATCACCTGGCTGATGACCGCCAACCTGCTGTCCGCGGCGGTCCTGACCCCGCTGCTCGGCCGCTTCGGCGACCTGCGCGGCCGCAAGCCGATGCTGCTCATCTCGCTCGTCGGCCTGGTCGCCGGCTCCGCGCTCGCGGTGAGCACCCACTCCTTCACCTGGCTGGTCGTCGCCCGCGTCCTGCAGGGCGCCGGCGGTGGCGTGCTGCCGCTGGCCATCAGCATCGTCCGCGACGAGCTGCCCAAGGAGAAGGTCACCGGCGGCGTCGCCGCGATCAGCGCCTCGATGGGCGTCGGCTCCGGCCTCGGCCTGGTCGCCACCGGTCTGCTCCTGGAGCACTGGAGCTACAAGTCGATCTTCTGGATGGGCCTGGTCTTCGGCCTGATCGCGGTCGCCCTGGTGGCCGTCCGGGTGCCCACCGACCCGGTCGTCGACAAGGAGGGCGGCGCCGACCCGCTCGGCGCGATCACCCTGGCCGGCTGGCTCTCCGCCCTGCTGGTCGCGGTCAGCCAGGGCAACACCTGGGGCTGGACCTCCAACCGCACCCTCGGCCTGTTCGCCGTCGCCGCCGTGGTCGCCCTGGCCTGGGGCGTCATCGAGGTCAAGGTGAAGCACCCGCTGGTCGACATGAAGATGATGGGCCGCCCGGCCGTCGCCTTCACCAACCTGGCCGGCCTGCTGATCGGCTTCGGCATGTACGGCTCCTTCATGGTCATCAGCAACTTCGCCCAGACCCCGGAGAAGCTCGCCCACTACGGCTTCACCGCCACCGTGCTGCACGCCGGCGTGATGCTGCTGCCCTCCGCGCTCGGCTCGATGGTCGCCGCCCCGGTCGGCGCCCTGCTGATCGCCCGCCGCGGCCCCCGCCTGCCGCTGGTCCTCGGTGGCGTCCTCGGCGCCGTCGCGATGGCCTACCTCGCCGTCCGGCACGACGCCGAGGCCGACATCTACTTCGCCTCGGCCGTCTTCGGCCTGGGCATCGGCCTCGCCTTCTCGGCCATGCCGGCGTACATCAACGGCGCCGTCCCGGTCGAGCAGAGCGGCATCGCCAACGGCATGAACGCCGTGCTGCGCACCGTCGGCGGCGCCATCGGCACCGCCGTGATGGCCGCCATCCTCACCGGCGACACCATGAAGCTGCCGATCCCGGTCTCGCTGCCCACCCTGGACGCGTACGAGCACGCCTTCTGGACCGCCGCCGTGGTCTGCCTGGTCGCCGGCGCCGTCCCGTTCCTGATCCGCCGGATCAAGCCCGCCGACGCTCCCGTCCGGAGCGTCCCGGCCGACAGCGCGACCCCCGCGCTGGCCACGACCGACGCCTGACGAGGCGTCCCCCCGCGCCCGGGGACAGGGCGCGGGGGATGCCGGCCGCGACGGTCGACGAGGGCATCTCGACCGTCGCGGACCGGCCCGGCACGCGGCCCCGCCCGGAACCCCCTCCGGGCGGGGCCGCCTCGCGTCCACCGGCCCGCGTCCACCGGCCCTCGTCTACCGGCCCGCGTCCTGCGCGGAGCCGTCCCCGCCACCGGAGCCCTCCTCACCACCGCGCAGCGGCAGCGGCGAGGAGGGCTCCAGCGCCGGATCGTCCACCCCGAAGGTCCGCACCCGGCCCGGCCCGCTCCACGGCGTCTCGAAGCGCACGGTCACCCGGCCGACCCCGCTGCCCTGCACCCATCCCGGCCCGTGCTCGGCGTGCCGCACGTCCTGGCCCGGCGACCAGCGCCGAACCGCCGGCGCCTCCTCCACCGGCTCCGCGGCCGGCCCCTCGGCGTCCTCCTCCTCGCCCGCCCCGCCCTCGTGCGCGGCCTGGGCGAACAGGTCCTCCTGGGTGTAGTCGGCCAGCTGCGCCACACCGACGCCCAACAGCCGCACCCCGCCGGTGATGTCCACCTGCGAGGCCAGCCGGCGGGCCGTCTCCATGACCACCGCCTCGTCGTCGGTCGGACCGCGCAGCGTCTCCGAACGGGTGAGCGTCGAGAAGTCGAACCGCCGCACCTTCAGCACCACCGTGCGCCCCGAGCGGCCGGCCGCCCGCAGCCTGCGCACACAGCGCGCGGCCAGCACGTCCACCTCGCGCAGCACCCGCTCCCGGTCGGCCAGGTCCACCTCGAAGGTGTCCTCCACCGAGACCGACTTGGCGTCCTGGTCGGCCACCACCGGCCGGTCGTCCAGCCCTATCGACATCTGGTACACGCCCGCGCCGTGCGAGCGGCCCAGCAGCTGCACCAGCTCCGTCTCACCCGCCCCGGCCAGCTCGGCCACCGTGGTGAGCCCGGCCCGGCGCAGCACCTGCTCGGTGGCCGGGCCGATCCCGGGCAGCGTGCGCACCGGCAGCGGGCCGAGCACCGCGCGCTCCTGGCCGGGCTCGATCATCACCAGGCCGTCCGGCTTGGCCCGCTCGGAGGCGATCTTGGCCATCAGCTTGGAGCCGGCCGCGCCCACCGAGGCGGTCAGACCGGTCCGGCGCACGATGTCCGCCCGCAGGTCCTCCGCCAGCGCCAGCACCAGCCGCTCGCCCGTCCCGTGCTCCGCCCCGGCCAGCGCCGGCCCGTACGGCCCGGCCTCCAGGTCCACGAAGGCCTCGTCCAGGCTGAGCGGCTGCACCAGCGGCGACAGCTCCCGCAGCAGGCCCATCACGATCTCGCTGACCTGCCGGTACGCCTCGAAGCGCCCGCTCAGGAAGGCCGCGTTGGGGCAGAGCCGGCGGGCCTGGGCCATCGGCATCGCCGAGTGCACCCCGAAGCGGCGGGCCTCGTACGAGGCGGTGGACACCACGCCGCGCCCGCCCAGCCCGCCGACGATCACCGGCTTCCCGCGCAGGCTCGGCTTGGCCGCCTGCTCCACCGCGGCGAAGAAGGCGTCCATGTCGAGGTGGATGATGCTCGGCAGTGACCGCACCCGCCGATCATCCCGCACGGGTACGACAGCCGGGCCCCGCCGACCGCCTCAGCGCCGGGCGGCGGCGTCGGCCAGGGCGCGCGGGATGCCCGGCTCGGCCGGGCCGAGGAACACCGGGTCGGGCCGCAGCAGCACGTTCAGCGCCGCCTTGCCGGCCCCCGGGATCTCCCGTAGCTCTCCGTAGCGCCAGGTGACGTCGTGCCACTCCTCGACCCCGACCGCGTACGAGGCGATCCCGGCCGCCTCGCAGAGCGCCACCGCCCGCCGGACGTGGAAGGTCTGGCTGACCAGCAGCGCCCGGTCCACCCCGAAGATCCGCCTGGCCCGGGTGCAGGAGTCCCAGGTGTCGAAGCCCGCGTAGTCGCCGACCACCCGCACCGGGGGCACCCCGTGCTCGATCAGGTAGTCGCGCATCGCGTCGGTCTCGTCGTAGCTGACCCGGCCGTTGTCGCCGGTGACCAGGATCGCCTCGACCTTCCGCATCCGGTACAGCTCGACCGCCGCGTCCAGCCGGTGCGCCAGGTACGGCGAGGGTCGGCCCCGGTCCAGCCCGGCGCCGAAGACCACCGCCACCGGAGCGCTCGGCGCGCTCTCCACGGTGCCGACCTGACGGTCCGTGGTGAACCGCAGCCAGGCACTCGGCGCGAGCGCCACCACGCAGCAGACGGCGGTGAGCTGGAACAGCCGCCGCTGGACGCGCCGCTGCCGCAACCGCGCCGCCGCACGGACGGCGAATCGTTTCGCCTTCCGTCCGAGCAGCCCGGGTACGCCCGTTCTCCCGACGCCCAACCGCACGTGCCCTCCCTCGACCGGCCCGCCCGGACCGTACGACCACGGCCGCCCACCTCGATCGGCCCACCTGCCCCGACGACGCCGAGGGCCCGGACGGTTCCCCGTCCGGGCCCTCGGTCGGTCGTCGAACGGCGGGTCAGACCGCCCGGTTGCGGCGCTGTGCCAGCTCGTCCGCCGGATTGTGGCCGACCAGCGTCTCACCGGTGTCGGTCCGCTCGGCGTGCAGCCGCGAGAGCGCCAGCTCCAGCTCCTGCCAGACCGCGCCGACCGCGATCCCGAACACGCCCTGACCGCTCTTCAGCAGATCCACCACCTGCTGCGGCGTGGTGCACTCGTACACGGTGGCGCCGTCGCACATCAGGGTCAGCCCGGCCAGGTCGGCGACCTCGGCGGACTGCAGATGGGCGACCGCCACCCGGATGTTCTGCAGCGAGACGCCCGCGTCCAGCAGCCGCTTGACGATCTTCAGCAGCAGGATGTCGCGGAAGCTGTAGAGCCGCTGACTGCTCGCCGGGTACACCGAGCGCACGCTCGGCTCCAGCAGACCCGTCCGGGCCCAGTAGTCCAGCTGGCGGTAGGTGATGCCGGCCGCGGCGCAGGCCGTCGGACCGCGGTAGCCGATCAGCGCGGAGGTCGGCGCCAGCCGCTCGATCGCGGGCTGGCCCGCCTGCACGGCCGGGAAGCGGGCCATCCTGGGCAGCTCCGTCCGGGGCAGCTCCGTCCGGGGCAGTTCCGTCACGGTACGGGCGCTGCGCGGCAGGTGCACGGCGCACAGGCCTCCCACGGCCGCGTCATCGCCGGTACTGGTCACGCCTACCTCCGTCCACTCGTGCTGCGGGCACCCCGGACCGCGGGTGTCGGTCACCCGGGCAGCCACTCCTGACGGTAGGCAGTAGCCCATGGCCCGTCAACGATCGCCACGCCGGACCGGACAAGCCGCATCACCCGGGAGAGTGGTTTTTCGTGCCCCCAGTGTGGGTAGGTGGACGCATTTTGGCAAAACGCCGCGCGGGCCTCCGCCGGGCCTGTATCAGTGACCCGACCAGCTCGGCGCAGCTGGCTCATCGCGGGCGGCTCATCCCGGCCGCCTCATCGGGCCGGCCTCACTGGGGGCCGCTGCCGCCGAAGTCCTCGGGGGACACCTGGTCGAGGAACTCGCGGAACTTCTCGACCTCGTCCTCCTGCTCGTCCGGGATCGCGATGCCCGCCTCGGCGAGCACCTCCTCGCTCCCGTAGATCGGGGTGCCGGTGCGCAGTGCCAGCGCTATCGCGTCGGACGGCCGGGCACTCACCTCCACCCCGCCGGCGAACACCAGCTCCGCGTAGAACACGCCCTCGCGCAGGTCGGTGATCCGCACCTCGGTGAGCTGCTGGCCGAGCGCCTCCAGGACGTCCTTGAAGAGGTCGTGCGTCAACGGGCGCACCGGCGTCATGCCCTGCTGGGCGAAGGCGATCGCGGTCGCCTCGCCGGGGCCGATCCAGATCGGCAGGTACCGATCGCCCCCGACCTCCCGCAGCAGCACGATCGGCTGGTTGGAAGGCATCTCCACCCGGACACCCACGACGTCGAGCTCATTCACACAGGCAACCCTATGGCTCCCCAGCAAGATATGAAAGCGCAGGCCCGACGGCGCAGGTCAGCGGGGTCGGCCCGGTCGGGGAGGGTCACGCCCGGGTACGCATCCCGGCCTGGACCATCGCCGCGTGCAGCCGCACCGACAGGGTGGCCAGCTCCCGGGCGGTCGCCTCGGCGTGCGCCCTGGTCTGCGGGTTGCGGTGCCGGCGCAGCGGTGCGACCACCTGCTCCACCAGCGCGATCTCACGGTCGGCGGCCGCCTTCACGGCTCTCAGGTGGCGCGGCTCCAGCCCGTACCGGCCGAGCTCGGCGACCAGCCGGGCCACCTGCAGCGCCTCGCCGTCGTAGCCGCCGTCCGGCCCGGGGGCCACCAGCCCGTACGACTCCCACTCGACCAGCTCGCCCTCTCCGGCCTCGGCCGCGGCGAGCAGTTCGGCCCGCCCGAGCCGGACCCCGACGGCGGCCTCGGCACCCGCCACCAGCTCGCGGTCCGCCTCCTCCAGGGGGCCCGGCCGGGCCTCGGCCGAGGGCAGCGCCGGCGGGCTCTCACCGCGCTCGATCGCGTCCAGGTGCTCGCGGATCACCCGCAGCGGCAGGTAGTGGTCACGCTGCATGCGCAGCACGTACGCCAGCCGCTCGACGTCGGCCGGGCTGAACTTGCGGTACCCCGAGGGGGTGCGCTGCGGCTCGACCAGACCCTCCGCCTCCAGGAACCTGATCTTGGAGATGGTGACCTCGGGGAAGTCGTCGCGCAGGAAGGCCAGCACCGCGCCGATGCTCAGCAACTCCTCGCCGCCGCGCCGGCGGGCCTCCCCGGCACGCCGGTCCACTGCCCGGACCGGCTGCCTGGGGGCCGCGACCGTCCCGTGGACGCCCTGGTCCGCCTGCGGACCGGACGGCACGGGGTCGGTCGCCCCGAGAGATGAAGGAGTATGCGCGCTCACTCGGGCTCCTGCCGAAGTCGTGGTCAGTACCCCCGGTTGTGGCCGGCGAAGAACACCAGCCGGTACTTCCCGATCTGCACCTCGTCGCCGTTGTTCAGCGCCACCTCGTCGATCCGCTCCCGGTTGACGTAGGTGCCGTTGAGGCTGCCCACGTCGGCGACGGTGAAGCCGCCCGGGGTGCGGCGGAACTCCACGTGCCGGCGCGAGACCGTGACGTCGTCCAGGAAGATGTCGCCCTGCGGGTGACGGCCGGCCGTGGTGATGTCCGAGTCCAGCAGGAACCGGCTGCCGGAGTTCGGGCCGCGCTGGACGATCAGCAGGGCCGAGCCCGGCGGCAGCGCGTCGATGGCGGCCAGCACCTCGGGCGACAGCGCCGGCGTGGCACCGGTGCCGGTGGTGGTGTTGGGGTCGTAGGACTCCAGACCGGAGATCGAGATGGTCGAGGTGGTCTCCGCCGCCCCCTCGGGCAGCACGCCACCGCGCAGCGCCGTGCCGCAGTTGGAGCAGAAGCGGGCAGCGACCGGGCTCGGGTTCCCGCAACGGGGGCACGGGGTGTAGCCAGCCATGTTCGAAGCCTCCTGGCGCGGCACACCCGACGGGTTGTGCCCGGCGTACGGGTCCGGGGCAAACCCTCCACCAGAGGTTGAGGGTCCCGACTGGAAACCTATGCGCGGGTCGACGGAAGGGTCAACCGACGCGCCGTACGGCGCCGGATTCCCCGCGAGCTGGGCTCCGCCGTCCCGGAAGAGCGGCCGCTCGGCAGGAGCGGGGTAGCCCGCCACCTCGTACCCGGCCGCCTCGGGGGCGGGTCGCATGCCCGGCACGGACGGCTCCTCGCCGGCCCTGCGGTGCCGGGCGGTAGGCGCCTCGACGGCCGCCTCGTCCTGGCTCTTGTTACGGCCGAACAACTTGGAGAAGAAACTCACGGGCGAATCCCCTTGCGTGTGACAGACCCGCCCGCGGGGCAGGGTGAGAACCTCGGACAGGCTGCGGACCCGGTGATGGTACGGGCCGACGGGAGTGGTGCTCCGACGTGTGGTGCTCCGGCATCTCGTGCCGTGGACCAGTCTCGCCGACCCGGCTGCGACGCCCTCCACCGGGGGCCGCCCGCAGCTGACGGGCCGTACGGCGAGTAGTGCGCCGTCACTTCGGTGCCGGCTTGGCGTGCTGGGGCGTCCGCAGCTCGACGACGGCGTCGACGACGACCTTCTGCTGCTGGGAGATGGTGGCCTTCGCCGAGTTGTTCTCCAGCGTCCGCACCACACCTCCCGGGATGTTCAGCGCCGGCGCCAGGTCCTGCGGGTTCCCCACCACGGTGAAGCGGTACGGCTGCGAGACCTTCTTGCCGTCGATCTGCACACCGCCCCCCGTCACGTCGGTGAAGTGGGTGCTGACCACCACTCGCACATCGTTGATCTGAATCGCCTCCGCCCCCGCCGCTCGGAGTTCCTGCAGGGTGTCCAGCAGCATATCCGCCTTCACCTGCCCTTGGGGATCATCGACCGTGAGTACGATGCCCGGACCAGTGGCTTTGACGGTGCCGGCGAGCACGCCGAGCTCCGTCACCTTCTTCCTGGTCTGTTCCTGGGCCTCCTTGGCCTGGTTGGAGCTGTTCTCCAACTTGGCCAGGGACTGCTCCAACTCCGCCTTCTCCTGTTGGAGACGCTGCTGACGGCTGTCCAGTTCGTCGAGGATGCGGACGAGATCCTCCTGGCGGGCGCCGCGTAGCTGACTGTCGTGGTCGTTGGTCGACCGGACCTGGATCGCCAGGGCCAGGCCCAGTGAGAACAGCAGCAGCGCCACCACCAGCTGACCGCGCGACAGCCGCGGCGGCCAGAGGGCCGCCTTCATCCGGCGACGACCGGCGTTCCGGGGGTCGGGCTCGGTCTCGGGCTCCGCCTCGGCAGCGGGGTCGGGCTCCGCCTCGGCAGCGGGGTCGGGCTCCGGGGTGGCGGGCTCGGCGGCGGGCGCGAGGGTCGTCGGCGGCTCGGGTACGGCGTCCGCCACGGGCGCCGGACCGGGGGCGGGCTTCGGCGCGGGTATGGCCGCCGGCGCGGGCACCGGGGCCGCCGCGAGCGCCACTGCGGGCTCCTCCGGCACGACCGGCACCGGCTCGTCCGCCGGCTCCTCGACGGCCTCCGCCTCCGCCTTCCCCTCGCACTCGGCCTCGGGCTTGGACTCGGCCTCGGCCTCGGGCTCGGCCTCGGGCTCGGCCTCGGGCTCGGGCTCGGGCTCGGCAGCAGCAGAAGCCACGGCGTCGGCCTCCGCCTGCGGTGCCACGTCCTCCGCGCTCTCCACGGCCTTCACATCGGCGGCCGCCTCGGCCTTCGCGCCGGCCTCCGGCTCCGTCACCGCTCCGGCCTCCGGGTCCGCCTTCCGATCGGCGTTCGGCCCGGCCTTCGGTTCCGCCTCGGGGTCCGCCTTCAGGTCCGTCCTCGGTTCGGCCTTCGCCCCTGCCGCCGGCCCGTCCTTGCCCTCGTGCACCGCGTCTCCTGCCCGTTCGTCCCGGCCCCCGTCGTCGTCCACCGGCCCCCGGCCGGCCTCAGGCGCGGAAGACATGGCGCCTGATCGCTGCGGCGTTGGAGAAGATGCGGATGCCGAGGACGACGACCACACCCGTGGACAGCTGCGAGCCGACGCCCAGCTGGTCGCCGAGGAAGACGATCAGCGCCGCGACGACCACGTTGGAGAGGAACGAGACGACGAACACCTTGTCGTTGAAGATCCCGTCCAGCATCGCCCGGACACCGCCGAACACCGCGTCCAGGGCCGCCACGACCGCGATCGGCAGGTACGGCACGACGGCGTCCGGCACCTCGGGCTGGACGAAGAGTCCGACGACCACCCCGATCACAAGACCCAGTACGGCAATCACGGTCTGGCTGCTCCTGTCCCGGTGGCCGACGACCCGGTCGTGGTCGCCGTGGAGGATTGGGTGCTGGTGGTGGTCTTCTTCGACGGGCTCGGCGAGCCGGTCGCCTTCCCCGAGCGGCTCGCACTCGGGCTGGGGGTCGGGCTGGGGCCGGACGAACCGCTTGCCGTCGGGCTCGGTGTGCCGCCCGCCGTCGGCGCCGCCCCGGACGGCACGGCCGACGGGCTCGCCGACGCCTCCGGCACGGACGGCTGCGCGGTGCGGAGCGTCACGCCGAGCGCGGCGGGCAGGGTCAGGTTCTTCTGCGCCGAGATGCTGGACTTGATCCCGTACTTCTCCTGCAGGAGCCGCAGGTACTCCCCCGCCATCGTGCGCTCGAAGGCGGACATCATCGCGCCCCCGTCCCCCAGCGCCAGCACGGTGTACGGCGGGACCAGCGGCCGGTTGTCCACCAGCACCGCCTCGCCCGCGTTGCGGATCGCCGAGAGGCCGGTCAGGCGCTGCCCGTTGATCGAGATCGCCTCGGCGCCGGACTGCCAGAGGCCGTTGACGACGAGTTGCAGGTCGCGGTCGCGCAGCCGCCCGCTGTTGGCGAAGCTCTCGGCCCGCGGGTCGACGGCCCCGCCGGCACCGGTGCCGGGGGCGTCCTCCAGGATCAGCCGGACACCCGGTCCGGTCACCTCGCCCGTGCCGACCGCGCCCGCCAGGGCGGCGAGCCCGCCGTCGTCCGAGGCCAGCGCCTGCTGCTGGGTGGTGTCGACCCTGCGCCGCAGGTCCTGGACCTGCTGCTGGAGGCGGTCCGCGGAGGCGTTGCTGTCGTTGATCCGGTGGATCAACGCGTCCCGTTCCTTGGCGAGCGTGGGCGCCGCCTTCTGGGCGTTCACCGCGCCGACCGTCAGGATCGCCCCGACCAGTACCAGCCCGGCGCCCAAGGTCGCCATGCCCCGGGCGGTGGTGGGTATCCGGCTGTCCCGGGCCCCGCCCCTGGCCTCGGCGGCCTCGGCGTAGCCCTCGTCCAGGCCGTGGTTCATCACGTTGTTCAGCAGGGACATCGACGCGTCCGGACGGTCGTACCGTCCGTCGCGGGCACTCGGCGTCGGCGTCGCTGGCATGCGGACCATCGTCCCATGTCGCCGGAGGGCCTCGTGCACGCCCCCTGAGCTGCGGACACAGCATAAGCGAACAAAGGCATGAAACGGACACCGGGGGCGGGCCGAACCGTCGGCCCGCCCCCGGTTCCTCACAGCGGCATCACACCGGCGACACCGGCGCCGCCGCCCGCGCGGTCAGCGTCCGGCACCCTCCACGACGGCCGCCCACTCGTCGAGCAGCGCCTCGGTGGCGTCGTCGTCCGGGCCCTCGGCCCACAGGTGGGTGACCGCCTCGGCCGGGTCCGGCAGCACCAGCGTCCACCGCCCGTCCGCCTCGACCACCCGCACGCCGTCCGTGGTGTCCAGCCGCCGGTTGCCGGCCGCCTCCACCACCGAACGCATCACCATTCCCTTCGCCGCCCACGGCGTCGCGATGTCCCGTCGCCGGATGTGCGCCTGCGGGATGCGGGCGTCGATCTGGCTGAGCGTCAGCTGCGTCCGGGCGACCAGCCCGACCAGCCGGACGAAGGCCGCGGCGCCGTCCAGCACCCCGCTGAACTCCGGGACGACGAACCCGCCGCGCCCGTCCCCGCCGAACACCGTGCTCTCGGCGGCGGCCGCCTTGGCCAGGTCGTCCGGAGTGGTGGTGGTCCAGGTGACCTGGGTGCCGTGGTACGCGGCGACCTGCTCGGCGATCCTGGTCGTGGTCACCGGCAACGCCACCTGACCGCTGCGACGTTCGGCCGCCACCAGGTCGAGCAGCACCAGCAGCGCACGGTCGTCGTCGATCACCCGGCCCAGCTCGTCCACGAAGGCCACCCGCTCGCCCACCGGGTCGAACCGCACGCCGAACGCCGCCCGGGAGGAGGCGACCAGCTCGCCGAGCCTCGCCAGCCCGACCCGACGCTCCTCCGCGTCCTCGGTCGGCCGGGCCTCGTCCAGCCCGCTGGAGACGGTCAGCGCCTCCACCCCGAGCCGGCCGAGGATGCTGGGCAGGACGAGGCCCGCGCTGCCGTGCGCGGTGTCCACGACCACCTTCAGTCCGGCCTCGCGCACCCCGGTGGTGTCCACGGCCCGCAGCAGGTTGCCCGCGTAGGAGTCGAAGACGCTGGACGGGAAGGTCAGGTCACCGATCTCCCCGGGGAAGGCCCGGCGGTACTCCTGGCGCGCGTACACCCGGTCCAGCTTGCGCTGCCCGGCCTGCGAGAGGTCGGCCCCGCGTTCGTCGAAGAACAGGATGTCCAGCGAGTCCGGGATCCCGGGGGTGGTCCGCAGGAAGATCCCGCCGGCGCTCCCCCGCGCGGTGTGCTGCCGGGCCACCGGCATCGGCACGTTCTCCAGGTCTCGCACATCGATGGCGCTGGTCTGGAGCGCCGAGATCATCGCCCGCTTGAGCGCCCGCGCACCGCGCGAGTGGTCACGCGCGATGGTGACGGTGGCCCCCTTCTTCAGCGTCGTCGCGTACGCGCCCGCCAGCCGGACGGCCAGCTCCGGGGTGATCTCCACGTTCAGGATCCCCGAGACACCGCGCAGCCCGAACAGGTGCTCCTGCCCCCGGGACTCCCAGATGACCGAGGTGTTGACGACCGCACCGGCCTCGATCGTCTTGAACGGGTAGACCCGGACGTTGGCCGCGATGATCGACTCCTCGCCGATCAGGCACTCGTCCCCGATGACCGCGCCGTCCTCGATCCGAGCGGCCCGCATGACGTCGGTGTTCTTGCCGATCACGCAGCCGCGCAGATTGCTCTGCGGCCCCACGTACACGTTGTCGTGGATCACCGCCTTGTGCAGGAAGGCCCCGCGCTTCACGACCACGTTGCTGCCCAGCACCGTGTGCTCGCGGATCTCCACGCCGGCCTCGACCTTGGCGTAGTCCCCGATGTACAGCGGCCCGCGGAGCACGGCCTCCGGGTCCACCTCGGCCCCTTCGGCCACCCAGACGCCCGGCGAGATCTCGAAGCCGTCGAGCTCGACCTCGACCTTGCCCTCCAGGACGTCGGCCTGCGCCTTGCCGTAGCTCTCGTGCGTGCCCACGTCCTCCCAGTAGCCCTCGGCGATGTAGCCGTAGACCGGCTTGCCCTCCTTGAGCAACTGCGGGAACACATCGCTCGACCAGTCCACGGATTCACCGGCCGCGACGTAGTCGAAGACCTCCGGCTCCATCACGTAGATACCGGTGTTCACGGTGTCCGAGAACACCTGGCCCCAGGTCGGCTTCTCCAGGAATCGCTCGACCCGGCCCTCTTCATCGGTGATCGTGATACCGAACTCCAGTGGATTCGGCACCCTCGTGAGGCAGACGGTGACCAACGCGCCCTTGTCACGGTGGAAGGCGATCAATTCGGAGAGATTGAAGTCGGTCAGCGCGTCGCCGGAGATCACCAGAAAGGAGTCGTCCCGCAACGCGTCCTCGGCGTTCTTGACGCTCCCCGCGGTACCGAGCGGAGTCTCCTCATTGGCATACGTCAGATGCATACCGAGCTCTTCGCCGTCACCGAAGTAGTTCTTGACGAGCGAGGCCAGGAACTGGACTGTCACGACGGTGTCGGAGAGACCGTGCCGCTTCAGCAGCCTCAGTACGTGCTCCATGATCGGCCTGTTGGCGACCGGTAGCAGCGGCTTCGGCATGCTGGAGGTCATCGGGCGGAGACGGGTCCCCTCGCCCCCTGCCATTACAACGGCTTTCATTGCGGGTGCGTCCTCCTTCGCGGTGGTGGACCTACAGGCCCATCAAACCGTTCCAGGGGATCTCTACCCGGAAGATATCGTCCGACTCACCGTGTCGTCGTGGGACTTCTCTCAGATCACGTCCACCAGATGGACGTCACCGGGTTTCGACCGGCCGCCGGCCGGGCCCGCGACCGCCCGGCAACGCGGGCGGTCGATCACGCCGCGGAAGGGGGTGCGGAGCTCGCCCGGATGATCTGCCGCGCCTGCACCGCGTACAGAATGGCGGCCCACCAGTAGAGCGTGGTCCCCCACCAGATGAAGGCCCAACTCACGATCTCCGCCGGCCGGGCGATCCAGCTGTCACCGGTGCCGAGCAACAGCAGCGGGAAGGCGTACATCAGATTGAATGTCGCGGCCTTCCCCAGGAAACTCACCTGCAACGGCCCGTAGCCGTGCCGGTTGAGAATCGGCAGCAGCGAGGCGATGAACAGCTCGCGCGCGAGCAGGATCGCCGTCAGCCACCACGGCAGGATCTCCCGCCAGGTGAGCCCCACCAGCGTCGAGAGGACGTACAGCCGGTCCGCCAGCGGGTCGAGCAGCTGCCCGACCCGGCTGATCTGCCCCCACCTGCGGGCGAGCTTGCCGTCCAGGTAGTCGCTGATACCGCTGAGCATCAGCACCAGCAGGGCCCAGCCGTCGTTGTTGGGCCCGCCGAACACCGGCCAGAGGATCAGCCAGAGGAAGACCGGCACACCGATCAGCCGGCCCATGCTCAGCAGGTTGGGGATGGTGAGGACACGATCGGTCTGGACCCGCGTCTCCTGGACCTCCACCCGGGGCCTCCCTGTACCGTGTGACGACTTTTGCACGAAGACCTTACAACAGAGAAGCCCCCGTCCGGTTCACCCGGCGGGGGCTTCTCTTGAATGATTGTTCGGCGGCGTCCTACTCTCCCACAGGGTCCCCCCTGCAGTACCATCGGCGCTGTGAGGCTTAGCTTCCGGGTTCGGAATGTAAC
>NZ_JBSGFD010000194.1:0-15035 GCF_053603215.1 Kitasatospora sp. NPDC004240
GGGCGCCGACGGCCCCGTACCCTAGCCCCATGCCGAAGACCCCGCCGCACCCCTCGCCCCCACCCCTGGAGGCCAACGACGTCGCCATCGTCGGCACGGGGCGCCCGGTACGTGCGGTGCCTCGCGCCGGGTGCCCGCCACCGGTCCACGGGCGCTCGGCGCGCACGCCCCGGCGCGCTCACACGGCGCCACGCCGTTGTCCCGGGCCCGGGGAACGTCCGCACACCATCGGGCCGCACGTGGCCGGGGGAGACGGGCGAAATTCGCCCCGATAAGGTGTTAATCCAACATTCATCGATGACGCATAGCCTCCCCGGGCTAGCCTCGAACCGAACGCCATCGTCCGACCGGGAGGCGACACCCCCGTGCAAGGCACTGTGACCACAGTCGGCAGCGCAGCCGTGGCCGGCGGCCCCGGCGAGGCCTTCCTCCTGGTCGTCGACGACGAGCCGAACATCCGCGAGCTGCTCTCCGCGTCCCTGCGCTTCTCCGGGTTCCGGGTCGCCTCCGCCGCCACCGGCACCGAGGCCCTCGAACTCATCGCCGCCGAGCGGCCCGACCTGGTCGTGCTCGACGTGATGCTCCCCGACCTCGACGGCTTCACCGTCGTCGAACGGCTGCGTCAGGAGACCAGCCGCGGCCGCATCCCCGGCCCGGCCCACGGCCCCGGCCAGGGCCACCCCGGCGACCACCTGCCGGTGCTCTTCCTCACCGCCAAGGACGCCGTCGGCGACAAGGTGCAGGGCCTGGCCGTCGGCGCGGACGACTACGTCACCAAGCCGTTCTCGCTGGAGGAGCTGATCGCCCGGATCCGCGCCATCCTGCGGCGCTCCGGCGGCCCCGTCGAGGACGGCCGGCTGGTCGTCGCCGACCTCGCCCTCGACCCGGTCGCCCACGAGGTCACCCGCGGCGGCACCACCGTCCCGCTCTCCCCCACCGAGTTCAAGCTGCTGCACTACCTGATGGCCAACGTCGGCCGGGTGGTCTCCAAGGCCCAGATCCTCGACCACGTGTGGGCGTACGACTTCGGCGGCGACCTCTCCATCGTCGAGTCGTACATCTCCTACCTGCGCCGCAAGCTCGACTCCGGCCCGGCCCACGGCCCCAAGCTGATCCACACCGTGCGCGGCATCGGATACGCCCTGCGCCGCCCCCCGCAGTGACCACCGGGGCCCGCGCCGCCCGGCCGCCGCTGCTCACCCGGCTGTCGCTGCGGGCCCGGCTGCTGGTGCTCGCGCTCGCGCTGGTCACCACCGGGCTCGCGGTCAGCGACACCCTGGTGCTCGCCACCGTCCGGATGCAGCTGGTCGAGCGGCTCGACGAGCAGCTGGTCCGCTTCGGCGAGGCGTTCGCGCACCGCCCGCCCGGCCGGCAGCCGTGGACCGACCCCCGGCAGTCCGTGGGCAACCCCCGGCGGACCAACCAGCTCAACGCCGCCCTGCCCAGCCAGTACCTCGTCCAGTACCTCGGCACCGACGGCCGGGCCGAGCAGGTCGTCCGCCAGCCGATGAACGACAACGAGCCGGCCCCCCTGCTGGCCCGCTACGACCCCGACGTCCGACCGCCCGGCACCCCCGCCGACCTCGCCGACCTCCGCGGCGGCGGCACCTGGCGGGTCCTGGTGCTGCCGCTCCAGCGTCCCGCCGGCGCGCAGCCCGGCCTGTTCACCCCGCCCGGGCCGGCGTACCTGATGGTCGCCGTCTCCCGCGAGGACATCGACGCCACCGTCAGCCGGCTGCGCGCGTCCTTCCTGGCGATCGGCGGCGCGGTGCTGCTGCTGATCGCGGTGCTCTGCTTCTTCGCCGTACGGGCCGGGCTGCGGCCGCTGCGGCGGATCGAGGAGGGCGCCGAACGCATCGCCTCCGGTGAGCTCTCCCACCGGATGCCGGCCCTGCCGCCGCGCACCGAGGTCGGCCGGCTCTCCATCGCGCTCAACGGCATGCTCGCCCAGATCGAGGCCGCCTTCGCCGCCCGCGCCGAGTCCGAGGCCCGGATGCGGCGCTTCGTCGCCGACGCCTCGCACGAGCTGCGCACCCCGCTGGCCGGCATCCGGGGCTTCGCCGAGCTCTACCGGATGGGCGCGCTGCCGACCGAGGCCGACGTCACCCGCACCATGAGCCGGATCGAGAGCGAGGCCGTCCGGATGGGAGCCCTGGTCGAGGACCTGCTGGTGCTCGCCCGCCTCGACGAGGAACGCCCGCTCGACCTCGCCCCGATGGACCTGCGCACCCTCGCGGCCGACGCCCTGCACGACCTGACCGCCCTCGACCCGAGCCGCCCGGTCGCCCTCACCGGCCCGGCCGGCGGAGGGGCCCCGGGCGCGGCCCCGGTGCTCGGCGACGAGGCCCGGCTGCGGCAGGTGATCACCAACCTGGTCGGCAACGCGGTCAAGCACACCCCGCCGGGCACCCCGGTCCGGATCGGCGTCGGCACGGCGGACGGGCTCTGCCTGCTGGAGGTCGCCGACGCGGGCCCCGGCCTGACCGCTGACCAGGCCGCCCGGGTCTTCCACCGCTTCTACCGCGTCGACGCCTCCCGCAGCCGCCAGGACGGCGGCGGCGCCGGCCTCGGCCTCGCCATCGCCACCGCCCTCACCCACGCCCACGGCGGCACCCTCACCCTCCACACCGCCCCCGACGCCGGCGCCACCTTCCGCGTCGAACTCCCCCACCAGCGCTGAAACCCACGATCGGGTGAACCCACCCGCGACCCGGACCGGGGCGGCACATCGCGTGCGACCGTACGGGTACGGCTTGTGCGCTCCGGCACGGGGCCGAGCGCTCGTGGCCGAGGAGACCGCGTGGACCTTGACCAGGTGCTGTGGCAGGCGTGGAAGGAACTGGAGGTCCCCGAGGGATTCCGCGCCGAGATCCTCGACGGGGTCATCGTGCGGACGGCGTACGGGGAGGAGGCGGTCGTGCCGGAGGGGCCGGCCAAGGGGTTCGTGATCGGGCCGGAGGTCACCGGGGGGCGTCGGGCCTGAGGTGCCCCGGGCGACGATCCGTCAATTCACGGGACGGGGGCGAACGGGTGTGCGTAGCATCGGGGGTACGGCATCGCGTGTCGGTCACCGTCCGGGTGAGGCATGGAGGTAGCCCGTGAGTGCCTTACGGAGGCATTCCGCACATGGCAGTTCTTTTCGATCACACCATCGTCCACGCCCGGGACAACCGGGAGTCCGCCGAGTTCCTGGCGGGGATCCTCGGCCTTGAGGTCGGCGCGGCCTGGGGCCCGTTCGTCCCGGTGAGCACGGACAACGGCGTCACCCTCGACTTCGCGACGGTTCCCGCGGAGTCGATCGTCCTGCAGCACTACGCCTTCCTCGTCTCCGACGAGGAGTTCGACGCCGCCTTCGAGCGGATCACGTCGGCCGGCCTCACCTACTACGCCGACCCGCACCTCAAGCAGCCCGGCGAGATCAACCACCACCACGGCGGCCGGGGCGTCTACTTCCTCGACCCGGCCGGTCACGGCATGGAGCTCATCACCCGCCCGTACGGCAGTCACTAGCCGTCAGTGCGGTCAGCGCCGTCCGCCCCCCCTCCGGTCGGTCCGGGGGTCCAGGCGGGCGGCGCGGGCCAGCAGGTGGTGGCGTTCGGGGAGGCTGTGGGTGAGGCGGGCGGCCTCGCGGTAGTCGGCGGCGGCGCGGGGGAGTTCGCCCCGGAGCTCCAGCAGGTGGGCGCGGGTGGCGAGCAGGCGGTGGTGGCGGGCGAGGCGCTTGTCGGCGGCCAGCGCGTCCACCAGCTCCAGGCCGACGGCCGGTCCGTGGACCATGGCGAGGGCGACCGCGCGGTTGAGGGTGACCATCGGCCCGGGCTCGACGTGTTCCAGCACCCCGTACAGGGCGGCCACCTGGGCCCAATCGGTGTCGTCGACCGAGGCGGCCTCGTCGTGCAGCGCGGCGATCGCGGCCTGCAGCTGGTACGGGCCGGCGGCGCCGCGGGGGAGCGCCTCCTCGACCAGGGCCACGCCCTCGGCGATCTTCGCGCGGTCCCAGCGGCCGCGGTCCTGCTCGGCGAGCGGGACGAGCCGTCCGTCGGGCAGGGACCGGGCCGGGCGGCGGGCGTCGGTCAGCAGCATCAGGGCGAGCAGTCCGGCCACCTCGGCGTCGTCCGGGAGCAGCCGGCGCAGCCACCGGGTGAGCCGGATCGCCTCCTCGCTGAGGTGGGTGGCGAGCAGGTCGGTGCCGGAGGTGCGGGTGTAGCCCTCGTTGAAGACCAGGTACAGCACGCGCAGGACGGCGCGCAGCCGTTCGGGCCGGTCCTCGGGGGTGACGGGGGCGTCGAAGGGGACGCCGCTGGCGCGGATGGTCTGCTTGGCCCGGCTGATCCGCTGGGCCATGGTGGCCTCGGGCACCAGGAAGGCCGCGGCGATCTCGGCGGTGGTGAGGCCGCCGACCGCGCGCAGGGTGAGGGCGATCCGGCTGGGCGCGGAGAGCGCGGGGTGGCAGCAGCCGAGCAGCAGCGCGAGCGAGTCGTCCCGGTCGGCCGGCTCGTCGGCGTCGGCGGGGCGGGCCAGCAGTTCGGACTGCGGGGTGGCGAGGGCGAGGGAGTCCTCGCGGCGGCGCCGGGCGTGCTCACTGCGGATCAGGTCGACCAGCCGCCGGGTGGCGACGGCGACCAGCCAGCCGCGCGGGTTGTCCGGGGTGCCCTCGGCGGGCCACTGCCGGGCGGCGGCGAGCAGGGCCTCCTGGACGGCGTCCTCGCAGCTGTCGAACTGCCCCGGGTGGCGGCGCACCAGCGCGCCGAGGACCTGCGGCGCCAGTTCGCGCAGCAGGTCCTCGGCGGTGTGGGGGTCGGTCACTGCTCCGCCGCGTTCCCGTGCAGCACCGGCCACAGCTCGACGGGGTCGGTGTCGGCGAACGGCATGTCGGCCGCGATCTCCAGCGCCCGTTCCTCGCTCTCGCAGTCCAGCAGGTAGAAGCTGGCCATGTACTCCTTGGTCTCCAGGTACGGGCCGTCGGTGACCGCCGCGGCGCCGTTCTCGCGGCGCACCAGCTTGGCGGCGGTGGCGTCGGCGAGGCCGTACGCGCCGATCAGCTCGCCGGTGGCGGCGTACTTCCGGTTGAACGCGTCCTGCTTCGCGATGGCGGCGGGCCACTCCTCGGCGGGGATCGCGGCCCACTTCTCCTGGTTGCCGTAGATCATCAGCAGGTACTTCACGGTGGTGGTCCCTTCGCTCGGCCGCACCCGGGTGGCGCGTCACCCTTCGGTCGGAGCGGGCGCGCGGCCCTCGACACGGCCCCGGTCGTTCTTTTCAAGATTTTTTGGCCGGCCGCTCCCGATCCTCCCGCGACTGTCAAGCGCCGGTTCGTCCAAGAGGCCCGCCGGGGCTGCCCGCGCGCTCGTTGTGACCGCCGGTGCCCGGTCCGCAGACTGTGCGTACCGCACCCGGCGCGAGCGAGCACCCCGCGGCCGTACGACCCCGCGGCCGTACGGCCCGTGCCGCGTACGGGGTGCGCGTCCGTACCCGCACGGCCGTGCACCCGTACCCGTACGACCCCCGTACGGCCCCCGTCCGGCGATCCCGGCGTCAACCCCACCCCGCCCGCAGTTCCCCCGTAAGCATGATGGATACTCTCCTTGTGAACGTGTTCACGTTCACAAGTGGACAAGCTTGCGCGGTTGAGCAGCGGTCTTCGGTTTTCTGAGAAGTTTGTCCGGAACATGCCCCTTTGAGGGCGGTTGGAGAGAGGGCGACGTGGAACTGGCAATCGCTCACGAGACCATCGCGCGATGGCAATTCGGCATCACCACCGTCTACCACTTCCTCTTCGTCCCGCTCACCATCAGCCTCGCCGCCATCGTGGCCGGGCTGGAGACCGCGTGGGTGCGGACGGGCAAGGAGAAGTACTTCCACGCCACGAAGTTCTGGGGGAAGCTCTTCCTGATCAACATCGCGATGGGCGTGGTCACCGGCATCGTGCAGGAGTTCCAGTTCGGCATGAACTGGTCGGACTACTCCCGCTTCGTCGGTGACGTCTTCGGAGCCCCGCTCGCGATGGAGGCGCTGATCGCCTTCTTCTTCGAGTCCACCTTCATCGGCCTGTGGATCTTCGGCTGGGACAAGCTGCCGAAGAAGCTGCACTGCGCCTGCATGTGGATGGTCTCGCTGGGCACCGTGCTCTCCTCCTACTTCATCCTGGCCGCCAACTCCTGGATGCAGCACCCGGTCGGCTACACCGTCGACCCGGCCACCGGGAAGGCCCAGCTCACCGACATCGCCCGGGTCCTGTTCCAGGACACCACCGTGGTCGTCGTCCTGCACACCCTGACCGCCGCCTTCCTCACCGGCGCGGCCTTCATGGTCGGCATCGCCTCCTTCCACCTGTGGAAGGCCAAGCGCCGGCCCGAGAGCGCCGACCCCAAGCGCACCGCCGCCATGCGGACCTCGCTGCGGCTCGGCCTCGTCCTCGCCGTCGTCTTCGGCCTCGGCACCGCGCTCAGCGGGGACGAGCTCGCCAAGGTGATGTTCCGCCAGCAGCCGATGAAGATGGCCGCCGCCGAGGCGCTCTGGGACACCCAGGCCCCCGCCCCCTTCTCGATCTTCGCGGTCGGCGACGTCAGCGAGGGCCACAACTCGGTGGAGCTGGAGATCCCCGGGATCCTCTCCTTCCTCGCCAACAGCGACCTCAGCTCGGCCGTCCCCGGCATCAACGACACCGCCGCCGCCGAGGCCGCCAGGTACGGCGGCGAGCCGAGCGACTACATCCCCAGCATCTTCGTCACCTACTGGGGCTTCCGCCTCATGATCGGCTTCGGGATGACCTCCTTCCTGGCCGGCCTGATCGGACTCTGGACCACCCGCCGCAGATTCCTGCTGGCCCCGGAGTACCGCACCACCGAGACCGAGGTGCCCCGGCTGATGCTCACGCCCAGGCGCGAGCTCGGCCCCTTCCTCACCCGGTGGAGCTGGCGGATCGGCATCCTCACCATGGGCTTCCCGCTCATCGCCAACAGCTTCGGCTGGATCTTCACCGAGATGGGCCGTCAGCCCTGGGCCGTCTTCGGGCTGATGACCACCGCGAGCGCGGTCTCCCCGAACGTCACCGTCGGCACCCAGATCGGCGCCCTGGCCACCTTCACCACCCTGTACGCGATCCTCGCCGTCATCGAGGTGAAGCTGCTGGTCAAGTACGCCAAGGCCGGCCCGGTGACCACCGAGCAGCCGCCCGCGAAGGACCCCACACTCCGCGGCCCGTCCTCCGACGACGACGCCGACAAGCCGCTCGCCTTCGCCTACTGAGGACTCGGCATGAATCTCCCCGACATCTGGTTCATCCTCATCGCGGTCCTGTGGATCGGCTACTTCTTCCTGGAGGGCTTCGACTTCGGCATCGGCATCCTCACCAAGCCGCTCGCCCGGAACACCACCGAGAGACGGGTGCTGATCAACACCATCGGCCCCGTCTGGGACGGCAACGAGGTCTGGCTGCTCACCGCCGGCGGCGCCACCTTCGCGGCCTTCCCCGACTGGTACGCCACACTGTTCAGCGGCTTCTACGTCCCGCTGCTGATCATCCTGGTCTGCCTGATCGTCCGCGGCGTGGCCTTCGAGTACCGGGCCAAGCGCCCCGAGGAACGCTGGCAGCGCAACTGGGAGCAGGCCATCTTCTGGACCTCCCTGATCCCCGCCTTCCTGTGGGGCGTGGCCTTCGCCAACATCGTCCGCGGCGTGCGGATCGACGCCGACAAGAACTACGTCGGCGGATTCTGGGAGCTCCTCAACCCGTACGCCCTGCTCGGCGGACTGGTGACGCTCTCCCTGTTCACCTTCCACGGCGCGGTGTTCGCCGCCCTCAAGACGGTCGGCGACATCCGCGACCGGGCCCGCGCCACGGCGCTGCGGCTCGGCGTGGTCACCGCCGTCCTGGCCCTGGTCTTCCTGCTCTGGACCCAGGCCGACAACGGCAACGGCCGCAGCCTGGTCACCACCGTGCTCGCCGTCCTCGCCCTGGCCGGCGCCCTCGCCGCCACCCGGCAGGGCCGCGAGGGCTGGGCGTTCATCCTCTCGGGCGTGACCGTCGCGGCCGCCGTCGCGACCCTCTTCCTCGCGCTCTTCCCGGACGTGATGCCCTCCACCCTCGACCCGGACTGGAGCCTGACCGTCGACAACGCGGCGTCCTCGCCGTACACCCTCAAGCTGATGACGATCGTCGCCGCCGTCTTCACCCCGCTCGTCCTCGCCTACCAGGCCTGGACCTACTGGGTGTTCCGCAAGCGCATAGGCGTCCAGCACATCCCCGGCCACGCCCCGGCCGCCACCGCCGACCAGGCCTGACCCCATGAAGCCCGTCGACCCCAGGCTCCTCGCCCACGCCCGCACCACCCGGGCCTTCCTCGCCGGATCCGTGATCCTCGGCGCGGCGGGCGCGGGCCTGGTGGTCGCCCAGGCGGGTCTGATCGCCGAGATCGTCGTCCGCGGGTTCCAGCAGCGGGTGACCCTCGGCGACCTGACCACCCCGTTGCTCCTGCTCGCCCTCACCGCGGCCGGCCGCGGCCTGGTCGGCTGGCTCACCGAACTCACCGCCCACCGCTCGGTCGCCCGGGTCAAGTCCACCCTGCGCCGGCGCCTGCTCGACCACGCCACCGCCCTCGGCCCCGCCTACCTCGCGGGCCGGCGCACCGGCGAGCTCACCACCCTCGCCACCCGCGGCATCGACGCCCTCGACGACTACTTCGCCCGCTACCTCCCCCAGCTGGCCCTCGCCGTCGTCGTCCCCGTCATCGTGCTGCTGCGCGTCCTCGGCGCCGACCCGCTCTCCGCCGCCGTCATCGCCGGGACGCTCCCGCTCATCCCGCTCTTCATGGTGCTGATCGGACTCGCCACCCAGGCCCGGATGGACCGCCAGTGGGACACCCTGGCCCGGCTCTCCCACCACTTCCTCGACGTGGTGCAGGGCCTGCCCACCCTCAAGGTCTTCAACCGGGCCCGCGCCCAGGCCCGCTCCATCGCCCGGATCACCGACGACCACCGCCGCGCCACCCTGCGCACCCTGCGGATCGCCTTCGTCTCCTCCTTCGCCCTGGAACTCCTCGCCACCCTCTCCGTCGCCCTCGTCGCCGTCTCCATCGGCTTCCGGCTCGTCGACGGCACCCTCGACCTCCACACCGGGCTGCTCGTCCTGATCCTCGCCCCCGAGGTGTACTTCCCGATCCGCCAGGTCGGCGCCCTCTACCACTCCAGCGTCGAAGGCCTCACCGCCGCCGACCAGCTCTTCGAGGTCCTGGAGACCCCGCCGCCCGCCGGCGGCACCACCCCCGCCCCGTCCCTCGCCGGCGCCACCCTCCACCTCGACCGCCTCACCGTCACCCACCCCGGCCGCGCCGAACCGTCCCTCCCCGCGACCTCGCTGACCCTGCGCCCCGGCGAGACCCTCGCCCTCACCGGCCCCAGCGGCGCCGGCAAGAGCACCCTGCTCTCCGTCCTGCTGGGCTTCACCGCCCCCGACGGCGGCACCGTCCGCGTCACCACCCCCGACGGCCACGGCCACCCCCTCACCGACCTCGACCCCGCCACCTGGCGCCGCCAGATCGCCTGGGTCCCCCAGCACCCCCACCTCCACGCCGGCACCGTCGCCGACAACCTCCGCCTCTACCGCCCCGACGCCACCCCCGCCGACCTGCGGACCGCCCTCCGCGACGCCCACGCCCTCGACTTCGTCCAGGCCCTCCCCCAGGGCCTCGACACCCCCCTCGGCGAGGACGGCACCGGCCTCTCCGCCGGCCAACGCCAACGCCTCGCCCTCGCCCGCGCCCTCCTCGCCACCGACCGCCCCCTCGTCCTCCTCGACGAACCCACCGCCAACCTCGACGGCGAATCCGAGGCCGCGGTCGTCGACACCGTCCACACCCTCGCCGCCGACCCCACCCGCACCGTTCTCCTCATCGCCCACCGCCCCGCCCTCCTCGCCGCCGCCGACACCCACGTGCACCTGCCGGGAGCAGGGGTGGCCGTGGCGGGGGTGCGCTCCGCGCGGGGTGCGGGTGCAGGGGAGTGGGATGCGGCGGCGGACGCCCATGTGCACCTGGCTCCGCTGCCTCCGGTAGCCGTGGCGGGGGCGCGCTCCGCGCGGGTTGAGGGTGCGCAGGGCGCGCGGGCCGCGGGTGCGCAGGAGGAGGCTCCGGCGGCCACGACACCACCCAGCGAGAGGGACGGGCTGCGGAAGGGGGTGGCGTACGGGGTGGCCGCGGAAGGGGGCGTTGCGGGTGATCGTCAGACCGCCAACGGCGGGGACCACCGCGGACAGGGTCGGCGGTCCGACGATCATCCAGCCCCCGGAGCGGCAACCCCGGGAGCCGCCCCCGCCCCCACCCTCCCGCGAGCCCCGCACCCGGCGCCCACCCTCCCGCGAGCCCCGCACCCGCGAGCCCCGAGGGGCGAGGCCCCCCGGCTGGCGCTGGCCACGTTGCTGGGCACCCTCGCCCTCGCGTGCGCGGTCGCGTTGATGGCCACGTCCGGCTACCTCATCTCGTACGCCTCCGAGATGCCGCCCGTGCTGCACCTGATGATGGCGGTCACCGCCGTCCGCGCGTTCGGCATCGGCCGCAGCGTCTTCCGGTACGCCGAGCGGCTGGTCTCGCACGACGCCGTGCTCCGCACCCTGGGCACCCTGCGCACCGCCGTGTACGAGCGGCTGACCGACCTGGCGCCCGCCGGCCTGCCGGCCTTCCGCCGGGGTGACCTGCTCTCGCGCCTGGTCGCCGACGTGGACGCGGTCCAGGACCACTACCTGCGCTGGCGCCTGCCCGCCGCCGTGGCCGCGGCGGTCTCGCTCGCCTCGGCCGTCGCGATGGCCGCCTTCCTGCCGGCCGCAGGCGTGGTCCTCGGGCTGGGCCTGCTGCTGGCGGGCGTGGTGGTCCCGGCGCTGGCGGTCCGGCTCTCGGCGTCGGCCGAGAGCCGTCAGGCCCCGGCCCGCGGCGCGCTGTCCACGGCCGTGGTGGACGCCCTGACGGGGACCGCCGAGCTGACCGTGGCGGGCGCCCTCCCGTCGCGGCTGGCCGCCGTCCGGGCCGCGGACGGTGAGCTGACCGCGCTGGCGGCCCGTTCGGCGGCGGGCGCGGCGCTGGGCACCGGGCTGATCACCCTGCTGACCGGGCTGACCGTGACCGCGGCGGCCGCGGTGGGGCTGGCCGGGGTGGCCTCGGGCGCCCTCGCCCCGGTCTGTCTGGCGGTGGTGGTGCTCACCCCGCTGGCGGCCTTCGAGGCGGTGACCGGGATGCCGCAGGCCGTGCAGGCCCGCCGTCGTGGCCGGGCCGCGAGGGCGCGTCTGGCGGAGGTGCTGGCGGCCGAGCCGGCCGTCACCGAGCCCGAGAGCCCGGCGGCCCTGCCGGCGGACCCGCTGCCGATCGCCGTCCGGGGCCTGTCCGCCCGTTACCCGGGCCGGTCGCGGGACGCGCTGTGCGGTGTCGACCTGGACCTGGCCCCCGGCCGGCGGATCGCGGTGGTGGGCCCGTCGGGTTCCGGCAAGACCACGCTGGCCCAGACGCTGCTGCGGTTCCTGGACCCCTCGGCGGGCGGGGTGATCTTCGCCGCCGGCCGTCCACAGGCTGTGGACGGCCGGGAGCTGGCCGGCGACGACGTCCGCCGGGTGATCGGGTTGTGCGCCCAGGACGCGCACGTCTTCGACAGCTCGCTGCGGGAGAACCTGCGGCTGGCCCGTCCGGGGGCGACCGAGGAGGAGCTGAGGGCGGCGTTGGCCGGGGCCCGGCTGCTGGAGTGGACGGAGGGGCTCCCGGAGGGCCTGGACACCATGGTCGGCGAGCACGGCGCCCGGCTCTCGGGCGGCCAGCGGCGCCGGCTGGCGCTGGCCCGGGCGCTGCTGGCGGACTTCCCGGTGCTGATCCTGGACGAGCCCGCGGAGCACCTCGACCTGCCGACCGCGGACGCGCTGACCGCCGATCTGCTGGCGGCGACGGCGGGCCGCAGCACGCTGCTGATCACCCATCGGCTGGCCGGGCTGGACGACCGGACGGTGGACGAGGTGCTGGTGCTGGACGGCGGCCGGGTGGTCGAACGCGGCGGCTGGTCGGAGCTGCTGGCCCGGCCGGACGGCCGTCTGCGCGCGATGTGGGAGCGGGAACGCCGGACCGACGACCTGCTCGTCCCGGTCGCCTGACCCGGGCGGTCGCGTTGTCCTACCCTCCGAAAACCGTACAAACTAGGCTCTCTCCATGGACCCCATCCCGGTGACCCCCGAACCCGACCGCGAGCCCGGGCCCGACCGCGGGCCCGCAGCCGATGCCGGGCCCGCACCCGCGTCCGAGCCCGACCGCGGGCCCGCGTCCCAGCCCGAGCAGGCCCCCCACCGGGTCCCGGAGATCGCCTCGCTCGGCCTGGACACCCTGGTCACCGAGGTCTCCGAGCGGCTCCAGTCGGCGGCCGCCGTCACCGACCGGATGCAGCGGCTGCTGGAGGCCGTGGTGTCGGTCGGGGCCGGGCTGGACCTGCACGCCACCCTGCACCGGATCGCCACCGGCGCGGCCGAGCTGGTGGACGCCCGGTACGCGGCGCTCGGGGTGATCGCGCCGGGGGGCCACGGACTGGCGGACTTCATCCACGTCGGGGTGGACGACCGGACCGCGGCCGAGATCGGCGAACTGCCGCAGGGCCGCGGCATCCTCGGCGCGCTGATCGACCGTCCGGAGCCACTGCGGCTGGCCGACCTGGCCGACGATCCGCGCTCCTCCGGCTTCCCGCCGCACCATCCGGCGATGCGCACCTTCCTCGGCGAGCCGATCCGGATCCGCGACGAGGTGTTCGGCAACCTCTACCTCACCGAGAAGAAGGGCGGCGGCGCCTTCACCCCCGAGGACGAGCAGGTGGTGCACGCGCTGGCCGCCGCGGCGGGCGTGGCGATCGAGAACTCGCGGCTGTACGAGGAGGGGCGGCTCCGCGAGCGCTGGATCGCGGGGGCGGCCGCGGTCACCACCGCGCTGCTGTCCACCGACGAGGCGCACGTGGCGCTGACCGTCGCCGCCGAGCAGGTGCGCGAGCTGGCGGACGCCGCGCTCGGCATGATCCTGCTGCCGACCGGGGACGGCCAGATGCGGGTGGCGCACGCCTGCGGCGAGGCGGCCGAGTTCCTGCGGGGCGAGCTGATGCCGCCGAACAGCGTGGCCGCCGAGCTGTTGAAGGGCGAGAGCGTCTACCTGGACGACATGTCCACCGACCCGACCGTGGTGATCCGGCTGGCCCGGAACTTCGGCCCCTCGATGGCCGTGCCGATGGTCGCGGCGGGCCGGGTGCTGGGCGGTCTGTGCGTCTGGCGGGCCAAGGGCGCGGTGCCGTTCACCGCGGGGGAGAAACAGCTCGCCGAGACCTTCGCCTCGCAGGCGGCGCTGGCCCTGCGGCTGGCCGAGGGCCAGCGCGACCAGCAGCGGCTGGCGGTCTTCCAGGACCGCGACCGGATCGCCCGCGACCTCCACGACCTGGTCATCCAGCGGCTGTTCGCGACCGGGATGATGCTGGAGAGCGCGGCCCGCCGGGCCGTGGTGCCCGAGGTGAAGACGGGCATCGGCAAGGCGGTGGACGAGCTGGACGCGACCATCCAGGAGGTCCGCACCACCATCTACGCGCTCCAGCACGACAGTCACGGCGACGCGCCGGACACCCTGCGCACCCGGGTGCTGCGGGAGGGCAGCCAGGCCGCAGCCGCGCTGGGCTTCAAGCCGTCGATGACCTTCACGGGCCCGGTGGAGAGCCTGGTGGGCGAGAAGACCGGGCGCCAACTGCTGGCCGCGCTGAGGGAGATGCTCTCCAACACGGCCCGGCACGCGCGGGCCTCCCGGGTGGGCGTGGAGGTCGACGCCACCGTGCACCTGGACGACCAGGGGCGGCCGGTCGGCGGCGATCCGCAGTCGCTGGACCGGGCCGGGCGGCCCGGCGTGCTGCTGACGGTGACCGATGACGGGGTGGGCATCCCGGCGGGCGGCCGGCGCAGCGGTCTGCGCAACCTCACCCGGCGGGCCGAGGCGCTGGGCGGCGACGCCTGGCACGAGCCCGGTCCGTACGGCCGGGGGGCGCTGGTCCGCTGGACGGCCCGGCTCTGAGCCGCGCTTCGGTTGACCCGCGCGCCGGCGGGCCCTACGGCCCGGGGCCGCCCGGCAGGCGCGGGCCCGAGGTCGGGCCCTACGGCAGCAGGGACTCCAGCACCGCCGCGACGCCGTCCTGCTCGTTGCTCGCGGTGTGCCGCGGCACCGCCGCCAGCACCTGCGGGTGCGCGTTGGCGACGGCGTACGCGGTGCCGGCCCAGGCCAGCATCTCCAGGTCGTTCGGCATGTCGCCGAAGGCCACCACCTCGCTCCGGTCGATCCCGTGCCCGGCGCACCAGCGGGCCAGCGTGCTGGCCTTGGTGACGCCGGGCGCGCTGATCTCCAGCAGCGGGATCGGCGAGGAGCGGGTGATCTCGGCCAGGTGGCCGGCCGCCTCCCGGGCCTCGGCCAGCAGCTTGTCCGGGTCGAGGTCGGGGTGCTTGGCGAGCACCTTGAACAGCCCGCGCACCGGGCCGCCCGGGGCCAGCAGCTCCTCGGCCGGGCCGATCGGGTGGTCCTCGTCGGAGCCCCACATCCGCACCTCGTAGCCGGGTTCACGGGCGAAGCCGCCCGGGTACTCGAAGGCGAACGTGGTGCCCGGCAGCCTGGCGCGCAGCACGTCCGTCACGGCGAGTGCGGCCTCCGGGTCCAGCGGGAAGCTCTCCAGCAGCTCGCCGCGCCGCACGTCCACCACCGCGCCGCCGTTCGAGCAGATCGCCACGCCGTGCCCGCCGATGTGCGCGCTCACCTGCTGCATCCAGCGCGGCGGGCGCCCGGTGACGAACACCACCTGGATCCCGGCCGCGTCCGCGGCGGCGAGGGCGGCGGCGGTGCGCGCGGTGACGGTACCGCCGGAGCACAGCAGCGTGCCGTCCAGGTCGGTGGCGATCAGGCGGGTGGCGGTACGGGGTGTGGTCACCGCTCCATCTTCGCGTACCGGGGGCGATCGGTACCCCGGCCGGTGCCGGGCCCGCGCGGGCCCGGCCCCCCCCGGGGCGCCCC
>NZ_JBSGFD010000195.1:0-14882 GCF_053603215.1 Kitasatospora sp. NPDC004240
GGTCGGACCAGCGCCCGGCCGCCAGCCGGGCGCCCGCGCCGGCGACCGAGACGCCGGCCAGCAGCCATCCGGCCGTCGCGGCGGACCAGCCGCGCTCGTCCACCAGGAAGACCAGGGCGAACACCGAGACGGTGAACTGTGGCACCACCAGCAGCGTGGCCGCCGCGTGCAGTCGCCAGAGCACGGGCGTGCGGTACGGGGAGCCGGTGCGCCCGGTCAGGTCGGCGGGCGGGCGGGCCGGGTCCCGTACGGCGACGGCGACCAGCAGGGCGGCGAGCACGTTGAGCGCGCCCAGGACGGCCAGCGCGGTGCCCCGGCCGTGGGCGGCGAGCGGGGGGAGCAGCAGGGCGGCCAGGGCGATGCCGAGCGGGAGGGAGGTCTGCCGCAGGCCCATGGCGACGCCGCGTTCGCCGGCCGGGAACCAGCCCAGGATGAGCCGGCCGCTGGAGGCGTGCACCGAGGCGCCGGCCGCGCCCGCCAGCAGGAAGCAGAGGCCGAGGCCGGTCACGCCGTCCGCCCGGGTGGAGGCCAGCACGACCAGCCCGCCGAGGCCCAGGCCGGAGGCGAGCACCCAGCGCTCGCCCCAGCGGTCGGCGGCCGCGCCCCAGGCGGCCAGGGTGAGCACCAGGCCGATGGTCGGGCAGGCGGCGAGCAGTCCGGCGCGGCTCAGCGGGAGGCCCTCGTCGCGCAGCGCGGGGATCAGGTACGGCACGCCGTACTGGAACGCGCAGCCGGCGGTCATCGCGAGCATCCCGACGGCGAGTACCAACCACCGCCGGGGGTCCGGCCGCTCGGTGGCCGTGACCCCGGTGAGCACCTTCGTTCCCGTCCGGTCGGTTCCCATGGGCAGTCAGCCAAGCGCATGACGCCGGTCGGCGGCAGGGGGCGTCTGCCCCTCGGACGGATCCGGGATGGCGACGCGGGAAGCGGACCGCCCCCGACGGGTGTGCGGACCCGTCGGGGGCGGAGTCATGAGGGGCGGCGCCATGAGGGGCGGCGCCATGAGGGAGGGGGGTGACGGTTCCGGGCCCTCAGGCCGCCGTGGCCCCCGCCACCTCGTACGCCTCCCGCAGCCGCAGCTGCGCCCCGGCGTCGCCGCCCAGGTGGTCGAGGCCGAGCAGCGCCGCGCCCAGGACCGGCGGGGCGACGACGACCCGCGGCTCGGCCAGCGGGGCGGCCGCCGCGAGCCGGGCGGTGACGTTGTCGAGCAGCAGCGGGTGCCGCGCGGCGAGGACCCCGCCGCCGAGGATCACCGGGGTGGGGGAGTCCAGCAGGTCGAGCCGGGTGAGGGCGACCACGGCGAGCCGGGTGATCTCGTCGGCCTGCCGGTCGACCAGGTGGCGGGCGGTCTCGTCACCCTCGTCGGCGACGGCGAACAGCACCCGGACGATCTCGTGCACCCGTTCGCGTTCGAGGTGCCCGAGGTGCAGGGCCTCGGCGACGGCGCCGGTGCTGGGCAGGCCGAAGTGGGCGGCGATGGCGGGGGCGAGGGCGGTGGGGCGGCCCCGGCCGTCCTCGGCGCGGACGGCGTGCCACATGCTGTGGCCGGCCAGGCCGGCGCCGCCGCCCCAGTCGCCGGTGAGCTGCCCGAGGGCGGGGAACCGGGCGGTGCGGCCGTCGGGGAGCAGGCCGACGCAGTTGATGCCGGCGCCGCAGACGACCGCGACGCCGCGCGGGCCGTCGGTGCCGGCCCGCAGCAGGCCGAAGGTGTCGTTGGCGACGGTGCTGCTGCGTCCCCACGGGTGGGAGGCGAGGGCGGTGCGCAGGGCCTCCTCCTCCACCGGGAGGTCGGCGTTGGCGAGGCAGGCGCTGACGTGGTCGGCGAGCACCACCGAGCCGTTCAGCACCGAGGGGCCGAGCGGCGGCAGGCCGGCGGCCGCGGCGGCGGCCTCGACCAGCGGGGTGAGACCGGCGACGGCGGCGGCCCCGCCGATCCGCTGGGGGGCGAAGCCGCCGCCGCGGGCGGTGCCGCGGACGGTGCCGTCGGCGCCGATCAGGGCCACGTCGGTCTTGGAGTTGCCCGCGTCGACGGCCAGGACGCCGTGCAGGAGTGGTTCGGGCTGGTGGGTCATCAGGTCCCCGTGCTCGTACGTGGCCCGGCCCGTCGTCCGGGCCGGGGTGGTCGGTCTCCTCGTGCCCGGCCCGCCGGGTGGCGGCGGGCCGGGCCCGCGGGCGAGGGCTTGTCGGGCGGCCCTTATGCCCAGGCGAGGTGTTCGCGGTTGTGCGCGAGCAGTCGGTCCGTCAGCCGGTCGGCGAGCTCGAACTGGCCGACCAGCGGGTGGGCGAGCAGGGCGTCGTGGACCCGGTCGCGTCCGCCGTGCAGGGCGGCGTCCAGCGCGAGGTGCTCGTACGCGGTGACGGCGGCGATCAGGCCGGCGTACAGCGGCTCGACCGGGCGTTGCGGCAGCGGGCGCACCCCGGCGGCGTCCACCTCGGCGGGCACCTCGATGACGGCGTCGTCGGGCAGGAACGGCAGCACCCCGTCGTTGCGGGTGTTGACGACCTGGACGGACGCCCGGCCGGTGCCGCCCGTGCCCAGCAGGGCGGCGATCAGCTGGACGGCGGCCTCGGAGTAGAACGCGCCGCCGCGCTCGCCGAGCAGGTCCGGCTTGGTGTCGAGGGTCGGGTCGGCGTACATCTCCAGCAGCCGCCGTTCGATCGCGGCGACCTCGGCGGCCCGGGAGCCCTTGGCCTTCAGCTCCTCCACCACCGCGTCGTGCTGGTAGAAGTAGCGCAGGTAGTACGAGGGCACCACGCCGAGCCGCTGGATGACGGGCCGGGGCAGGCGCAGGTCGTCGGCGATCTCCTGGCCGAAGCCGGCCAGCAGTTCGGGCAGCACCTCGCGGCCGGTGGCCGCGCCGGGGGCGTCGAGCAGGGTGACGCCGCGCTCCCAGGTGAGGTGGTTGAGGCCGACGTGGTCCAGGCGGATCAGCTCGGGGTCGACGCCGAGGTGCCCGGCGAAGCGGCGCTGGAAGCCGATGGCGACGTTGCACAGCCCGACGGCCTTGTGGCCGGCGTTCTGGAGCGCCCGGGTGACGATGCCGACCGGGTTGGTGAAGTCGACGATCCAGGCGTCCGGGTTGGTCCGGCGGACCTCCTCGGCGATGTCGAGCACCACGGGGACGGTCCGCAGGGCCTTGGCGAGGCCGCCGGCGCCGGTGGTCTCCTGGCCGACGCAGCCGCACTCCAGCGGCCAGGTCTCGTCCCGGTCGCGGGCGGCCTGCCCGCCGACGCGCAGCTGGAGCAGGACGGCGTCGGCGTCGGCGACGCCGGCGGCCACGTCGCCGGTCACGGAGACCACGGCGGGGTGCCCCTGCTTGGCGAAGATCCGCCGGGCCAGTCCGGCGATCAGCTCCAGCCGGTCGGCGGCCGGGTCGATGAGGACGAGCTCGCCGATCGGCAGGGTGTCGCGCAACCGCGCGAAGCCGTCGATGAGTTCGGGGGTGTACGTCGATCCGCCGCCGACGATGGCCAGCTTGAGAGAGGACATCAGCCCTTGACCCCTGTCAGTGTCACGCCTTCGATGAAGGCCTTCTGAGCGAAGAAGAAGAGGAGGATCACCGGTGCCATCACCAGCAGGGTGGCGGCCATGGTGAGGTTCCAGTTGGTGTGGTGGGCGCCCTTGAAGGACTCCAGTCCGTACGAGAGGGTCCAGGCGTCCGGGTTCTCGCTGGCGTAGATCTGCGGGCCGAAGTAGTCGTTCCAGGCGTAGAAGAACTGGAAGAGCGCGACGGCGGCGATGGCCGGTTTGGCCATCGGCAGCACGATCCGCAGCAGGGTGCGCAGTTCGCCGCAGCCGTCGATCCGGGCCGCCTCGATGTACTCCTTGGGGATGGTCAGCAGGAACTGGCGCAGCAGGAAGATGGAGAAGGCGTCGCCGAAGGCCATCGGGACGATCAGCGGCCAGAGCGTGCCGCTGAGGCCCATCTGCTTCGACCAGAACAGGTACATCGGGATGATCACGACCTGCGGCGGCAGCATCATCATCGAGATGACCGCCATCAGGGCGAGGTTGCGGCCGCGGAAGCGGAACTTGGCGAGCGCGTACGCGACCGGGAGGCTGGAGACGACGGTCAGCACGGTGCCGAGGCCGGCGTAGAGCAGGGTGTTGCGCCACCAGGTCAGGAAGCCGGGGGTGTCCCACACCTTGGCGTAGTTGCCCCACTCCCAGGAGGTGGGCCAGTAGTCGGTGGTGAGGGCCTGGCCGTCGGTCATCACCGAGGTCAGGAAGGCGAAGACGAAGGGCAGCAGGAAGAACAGGGCGGCGGCGACGGCCAGGGAGTGGACGGCGACCCAGTTCAGGGCGGCGCGCCGGCGGGCCGCCCGGGCGGCGGGGTGGTCGGCCCGCCGGGGCCGTGCGGCGGGGAGGGTGGGGCTGAGTGTCATGACGGGGTCCTCTGTGGTCCGCTGGGTCCGGTGGTCGTCGGGCCGGGTCGGCGCCGTGGGCGCCGGCAGGGCTCGGGTCCTCTCTTCCGGATCACGTCCGCCTGGCGTGATCCGAAGGAGAGGGCCTAGTCGTCGCCGGCCAGGAAGCCGGACCTGCGGCGCAGCAGGAGCGAGGTGACGGCCATCGAGATGGCGAACAGGACGAGCGCGACCACGCAGGCGGAGCCGGTGTCGAAGCGCTGGAAGCCGAGGTTGTAGACCATCTGCGGCAGGGTCCAGGTGGAGCCCTGCGGGAACCCGGGCTCGAACTGCTGCCCGGAGTTGCCGGCGATGCCGCCGGCGACCTTCCCGGCCACGATCGCCTGGGTGTAGTACTGCATGGTCTGGATGACGCCGGTGACCACCGCGAACACGATGATCGGGGAGATGCTCGGCAGGGTGACGTACCGGAAGCGCTGGAGGGGGCCGGCGCCGTCGAGTTCGGCGGCCTCGTACTGCTCCCGGGGCACGTCCAGCAGCGAGGCCATGAAGATGACCATCAGGTCGCCGATGCCCCACATGGCGAGCATGGTGAGCGCGGGCTTGGACCAGTCGGGGTCGGCGAACCAGCCCGGGGTGGGCAGGCCGAGCTCGCCGAGGAAGTGGTTGACCGGGCCGGTGCCGGGGTTGAGCAGGAACGCGAAGGAGACCGTGGCGGCCACCGGCGGGGCCAGGTACGGCAGGTAGAACGCGGTGCGGAAGAAGCCGGCGCCGGTCCTGACCTTGGTGATCAGCAGGCCGATGCCGAGGCCGAAGGCCACCCGCAGGGCGACCATGACGACCACCAGCCACAGGGTGTTGCCCAGGCCCTGCCAGAAGAACGGGTAGTCGTTGAAGACGTACCGCCAGTTCTTCAGGCCGGTGAACTCGGGGGCCGTGAAGCCGTCGTACTGCATGAAGGAGAAGTAGACGGTGGAGACCAGCGGGTAGACGAAGAAGACGCTGAAGCCGATCAGCCAGGGGGAGAGGAAGGCGAGGGTGCGGGCCGCCTCCCGGCGGCGCCTCCGGCGCAGCAGGTGCTGCGTGGAGGGCGCCGCCGGTTCGGTCGGTCCGGCGCCCCGGCGGGTGACGGACGCGAGTGCCATGGGGAGCTCCGGAGTACGGGTCGGGGCCGCTTACTTCGCCTGGGCGACGGCGGCGTCGATCTCCTTGGCGGTCTCCGCCAGGCCCTTCGCCAGGTCGCTCTGCTGGCCGGACTCGTAGGCGTAGCCGAGGTTCTGGACGGAGACGATGTAGGCGCCGCCGTTGACGCTGGCCGGGGTGGTGCCGGAGTTGGGGTTCTTGGCGATGTCCAGGAAGGTCTTGAAGTTCGCGTCGGCGACCAGCTTGGGCGAGCCCAGCGCCTCGAAGGTGCTGGGCACGTTGTGGATCGCGTTGGCGAAGCTGACGACCGCGTCGGTGTCGGTGGTCAGGTACTTGACCAGCTCCCAGGCCGCGGCCTGCTTCTTGCTGGTGCGGGCGATGCCGATGATGGTGCCGGTCTGGTAGCCGCGGCCGTAGGTGGCGGCCTGGTCGTCCGGCACCGGGAACGGCGCGGTGGCCCACTCGAAGCTCGGCTTGTCGGCGGCGAGCGAGGCGGTGCGCCACTCACCGTCGATGGCCATCGCGACCTGGCCGGTGTGGAAGGGGTTCTTGGCGCTGAACTCCTCGCCGAAGGTGGCGCGGTACTTCTCCAGCTTGTCGTAGCCGCCGAGCTTGTCGACCAGGCCCTTCTGCCAGGTGAGCATCGCGGCCACCTTGGGGTCGCTCGCGACGGTCGACTTGCCGGAGCCGTCGAAGTAGCTCGGGCCGTACTGGCCGAGGAAGTGCTCGGTGGTCGACTCGTAGCCGTGGTACAGCGGCATGAAGCCGAGCTGCTTGTAGCCGTCGCCCTCGGCGACGGTGAGCTTGGCGGCGACGTCGGCGAACTCGCTGAAGGTCTTCGGCGGGGCGGTGATGCCGGCGGCGGCGAACGCGGCCTTGTTGTAGTAGAGGCCGTACGCGTCGCCGAGCAGCGGCAGCGAGCACTGGTTGCCCTCGAACTGGGTGTAGGCGAGCATCGCGGCCGGGAAGGTCTTGGCGGCGTCGATCTTGTCCTTGGCCAGCAGGGGCTTCAGGTCGGCGAAGGCCTTCGAGGCGCAGAACTTGCCCACGTTGTTGGTGGTGAAGGAGGAGACGACGTCGGGCGCGTCGTCGCCGCCGGCCCGCAGCGCCTGGTTGACCTTGTCGTCGGCGATGTTGCCGACGGCCTTGACCTTGATGTTCGGGTGCTTCTTCTGGAAGGCGGCGATGTTCTCGTCGATCGCCTTGACCTCGGACTCCTGGCTCCAGCCGTGCCAGAAGGTGATGGTGACGTCCTTGCCGCTCGCGGAGTCGTCGGAGCCGCCGGAGCCGTTGGTCCCGGTGCAGGCGGTGGCGAGCAGGGCGAGGACGGCGCTGCCAGCCACGGCGGCGATCGTCCGGCGGCTTCTGCGGGAGGTGGTGGGGTGCACTTCTGGGTCCTCCTGGGGGTGCGCGGGCAGGCGTCATTGCCTCGGGTCCCGCGTTCGGGGGTCTGGGAGAGGTGTGCCGAGGTGGAGCGGTGGTGCGATGGGTGCCTGGGAGCGTCGGTGGGGTGGTGCGGGTGCAGCAGGTGGATCGGCGGGGCGGGGTGGCGGGGCGGGGTGGTTCAGTGGGTGGAGAAGACCGCCTCGCGGGCGGCCGCCAGCGCCCGGTGCAGCGCGCCGAGCAGCACGGGGGAGCCGGTCAGCGCGCTGCTGCGGACCTCCGGCCGGGCGATGGAGATCCGGGCCAGTTCGTCCTGGACGAGTGCGCGCAGCCGTTCGCCGCCCGCGGTCGGCACGCCGCCGGAGACCACCACCAGCTGGGGGTCGACGACGGCGACGATCACGGCCAGCCCGACGGCGAGCCGGCCGGCCAGCGCGGTGAGGAAGTCGTCGCCGGCGCCCGGGGTCTCCAGGGCCAGGGCGAGCGCCTCCTCGGCGGTGGGGGCGGTGAGCCCGTGTTCGCGGGCCAGGGCCCGGACGGCCGGTGCGCCGACCAGTTCCTGGAAGCCCCCGGAGTTGCGTCTGCGCACGTCGGTGTGGACGGGGGCGCCGGGCACCGGCATGTAGCCGACCTCGCCGGCGCCGCCGGTGAAGCCGCGGTGCAGCCGGCCGGCGATCACGATCGCGGCGCCGGTGCCCTCCCCGGCCCAGAGCAGGACGAAGTCCTCGCAGCCGCGGGCGGCCCCGGAGGACTGCTCGGCGACGGCGGCCAGGTTGACGTCGTTCTCGATCGAGACCGGTGCGCGGAGCGCCTCGGAGAGGTCCTGCACCAGCCTCGGTGAGTGCCAGCCGGGCAGGTGCGAGGCGTACCGCAGCTTGCCGCTGACCGGGTCGGGTGCGCCGCCGACGCCGATCACGACCTCGCGCAGGCCGTCCTCGGCGATCCCGGCGCGCACGGTGGTCTCGCGGACCGCCGAGGCGACCCGGTCGACCGTCCCGGCGGCGGGCCAGCCCTTGGTCGAGGCGACGTGCTCGGCGAGGGTGACGCCGGTGATGTCGGCGACCGCGATCCGGACCGCGGTGGTGGTGACGTCCAGCCCGGCGACGTAACCGGCGGCCGGATTCACCTGGTACAGCTGCGCGTTGGGGCCCGGGCCGCCCGCCGTGGTGCCGACCGGCAGGACCAGCCCGGCCGCCTCCAGGCGGGCCAGCAGCTGGGAGGCGGTGGGCTTGGACAGGCCGGTCAGGGTGCCGATCTGGGTGCGGGAGAGCGGGCCGTTCTCCAGCAGCAGTTCGAGGGCGGCGCGGTCGTTGATGGCGCGCAGCAGGCTGGGGGTGCCGGCGAGGGGGGTCTTCGCGCTGGGTCTGGTCACGCGTCAATCCTCCTCCCCCGGGCGTTCCGGGAACTGTTAGGAAACTTTCCAGTCGCTTGGAGAGGACGGTATGGCGCGGCTCCGGAAGGTGTCAATGGGCCCTCGCGCGGAGGATGCCGAAGCGTTACCGGAGCGCGCCGCGGGCGGCGCCCGGACGGCACCCGGGGGCGCGGCGGGGCACCCCGTACGGGCGGTGCGGGCCGGCCCCGGACACACCGGAGCCCCGCCGCCCACGAGGGGCGACGGGGCTCCGGAGGCTTCCGTCCGAGGGGCCGGCGGTCAGGGCGCCGCCTTGCCGAGGTCGTCGCCGGGCCGGGCCGGTGCCGGTATCGGCTGCGCCGCCAGCGAGCGCGCCGAGGTGGGGTCGGCCAGCGCGGACGGCGGGCCGGCCTCGGTGCCCGGCGCGGGCGTGGTGGTCAGCACGACCCCGGTGGCCGCCGCGGCGTTGGCCGCGTTCGCCGCACCGGCGGCCGCTGCGGCCGCTGGGGTGTCCTCCTTGACCTTGATGCCGGCGCCGTCGAAGGCCGCCTTGAGCCGCTGGCGCAGCGCCCGCGCCACGGTGAGCGACTTGCCCGGGGCCGTACGGGCCTCGACCCGCAGCACCACCGAGTCCACCGCCACCGAGTCCACGCCGAGCACCGTCACCGGCTCCCAGATCAGCTCGTCGAACGGCACGTCCTTGGCCAGGGCCTCCGCCGTCTCGTGGATCAGCGTCTCGACCCGGACCAGGTCCTCCTTGTAGCCGACCTGGACGTCCACCGAGGCGGTCGACCAGCCCTGGCTCATGTTGGCGATCCGCTTCACCTCGCCGTTGCGGATGTACCAGATCTCGCCGTTCGCCCCGCGCAGCTTGGTGACCCGCAGGCCGACCTCCAGCACGGTGCCGGTGGCCACCCCGGTGTCGATCTCGTCGCCGACGCCGTACTGGTCCTCCATGATCATGAAGACCCCGGAGAGGAAGTCGGTGACCAGGTTGCGGGCGCCGAAACCGATCGCCACACCGGCCACACCGGCGCTGGCCAGCAGCGGCGCCAGGTTCACGCCCAGCGCCGAGAGCACCATCAGCGCCGCGGTGCCCAGGATGCTGAACGAGGCCACGCTGCGCAGCACCGAGCCGATCGCCTCCGAGCGCTGCCTCCGGCGCTCCGGGTTCACCACCCCGGTGTTGGCCAGCAGTCCGCCGATCCGGCCCGAGCCGTCGGTCTCCCCGCTCTCCGCGGGCTTGGCCATCCGCCCTATCAGCTGCGTGATCAGCTTGCGGACCATCGCCCGCAGCACCAGCGCGAGCACCACGATGAAGACGATCCGGATCCCGCCGGCCACCCAGTCCTGCCAGTGCGAGTCCAGCCAGCTGGCCGCCTGCTTGGTGGAGTCGGTGACCTCCTCCGCGCTGGTGGGGAGTTTCAGTTCGAGCTGCGGCAGGGAGGGGGCCGTGGGGCTGGGGGACGCCGGGAGGGGCGTCGGGGAAGCGTCGGCGAGAAGGCCGGCGGCACCGGACCAGGACACGTGCGGGACCTTCCTGCAGGGGGCGTGGCTCGCGGCCCGCCGAAGCAGGCTGCGCCGGGCGCCTCGCACGGGTCGCCCCGCCGGTCGCCCCACTGGTCGCCTCCTGGCCTGCGGACCGTCCGGCCAGCCTACCGGGGGTGCGGACGGTCGCCGGACGCCCCGTCAACGCCCCCGAGCGCCCCTCACCGGGCCCTCACGATCTCCTCACCGGCCGCCGACCCCCGCCCGTGCCGCGCCCGGTCCGGCCCCCGGAACCCGGGCCCCGCCGCCGCTCCGAGCGGTCGCCGGGCGCCCGCGCGCCGCCGCCGCGCCGCGTCCGCCGGACGGACACCCGGGTGCAACCCGTCCTCCATCCGGGCATACCGGGTATGACGGAAGCCACACCAGGAAGTTCACGTCGGCTCCGTTACACAGGAGTGGTGGCGCCGTACAAGGGCGTAAGGCGACACTGGGGGAGATCACGCACCCGTTGCGTGATCCAACCGCTCGTCCCGGCGCGAGCCACGCGCCGCAGGCGTCCAAGGAGGCATCCGTGCCGCATGTCCTGGTCCTCAACGCGTCGTACGAGCCACTCGGCGTCGTATCGATGCGCCGCGCACTCATCCTCGTCCTCCATCACAAGGCGGTCAGCCTGGAGGATTCGGGTGTCACTCTGCACAGCGCCACCAGCGCCCTCCCGGCGCCGTCCGTCGTCCGACTGACCCGCTTCGTCCGGGTCCCGTTCTGCGGGCCCGTCCCGCTCACCCGCCGGGCGCTGTTCGCCCGCGACCACGGCCGCTGCGTCTACTGCGGGGCCGCCGCCACCAGCGTCGACCACGTCATCCCGCGCAGCCGGGGAGGCCAGCACCGGTGGGACAACGTGGTGGCGGCCTGCCGCCGCTGCAACCACACCAAGGCCGACCGGCACCTCACCGAACTCGGCTGGCGGATGAAGCGTCCGCCCGCCCCGCCCAGCGGTCTCGCCTGGCGCATCATCGGCACCGGCATCAAGGACCCGCGCTGGCGTCCCTACCTGGAGCCGTACGGGGCCGCCGACCAGCTGAGGGCCCCGCAGTGGGGCGAGTACGAGCACCACGACCATACCGACGCCGGCCACCCCGCCCCGCTGGGCCGGGCGCACGCCGCGCCGGGCCACCCCACCCCCGTCCGCCGCGGTGAGCAGCCCGAGCCGCTCTCCGCCTGACCCCGGAACACAAGGGCCTGCCCGTCACATCCCGGTACGCCTCATGGGCCGCCGGCGCACCCCGCAGCGGGAGCGCCGGTGAGGACGTTCGGGTCGGGCGGCGGCGCGAAGGCGGCGCTGGTGACGAAGACCGTCCGGCCGTGGACCGCCACCGAGGTCGGGCTGGTCAGGCCGTCGTCGGCGGTGAGCACCACGGTGCGGGAGCCGTCCGGCCTCAGCAGGACGACCTGGTTCTGCGAGTTCAGGGCGGCGAGCACGGTGTCCTCGCGGTGGCCGGTGAAGCTGAAGTCGTCGATACCGGTCAGGCCGTCGGCCTCGGTCTCGACGGCACCCGCGCCGCCGTCGGGCAGGACCGGGACGCGCAGCAGGGTGCCGCGGTCGGTGTTGCTCACCCAGACGGCGCCGTGGTGGACCTTGATCCCGTTGGCGCCGATGAAACCGGCGGGCTGCAGGGCCTCGCCCGAGGCCCAGACGGTGGGCTCGCCGCCGTCCAGCGGGATGCGCCGCACCACGCCCCGGGCGGAGTCGGCGGAGTAGAGCACCCCGGCCTCCTCGTCCAGGGCGAGCCCGTTGGGCAGGCCGTCCGGCGGCAGCTGGGCGATCCGGGTCAGGGTGCCGTCGCAGTCGAGCCGGTAGACGCCGGTCAGCGCGGTACCGGTCGCGTAGGCGGCGTACAGGGTGCCGTCGTGGGCGCGGGCGAGGCCGGTGGCGGCGGCGACGCCGATGAGCGGGGTCGCGGGGTTCGGCTCGAAGGGCAGGGTCGCCAGGACCGTGACCGAGCCGTCCCGGCCGATCCGGGCGATCTGGCGGGCGCTGATGAAGGTCACGTCCAGCGAGCCGTCCGGCTCCGCCGCACTGTTCTCGGGCATCTGACCGGCCGCCAGGTCGAGGTGGACGAGGATGCGGGCGTCGGACAGCGGCGGGGCGACCGCGGTGGCGGGCGAGGCCGCGAGCACCGCCAGCGCGACGGTGACGGCACCGACCGCGCCGGCGACGCGGGACGGCCGGGTGGGTCGGGTGGGCCGGTGGGGGAGGGATGCTCGGGGCACGGGGACTCCTGGGGGCGGGATCGGGCGGCGAAGGCGCACCGGGGTGACGGGGCGTCATCCGGCGTGCCCTCCAGAAGAGCACGGCCCTCCACGCGCGCCCCGGTGGCGCGGACGGGCCTCACGGCGTCCCGCCCGGATTTCGCCCGGGCGGGTGCCGCCGCGAGACGTCGGGGCAGGCCCCGCCCGGTCGGCGCCGGGCGGCGGTTCACCCGGGGAGGGCAGTCGTCCGGGGCCGAACGATCGGCTTCGGGACCCGTTCAGGCCCCGCCTGATCCTCCGCGGCCGGTGGCCGCCGCACGGTGTTGGCGTGGCGCCGCGCGGCGGCGCCGGGCCCATCGAGCGGAGCGGAACGAGGCGAGGACACATGGGAGTCGAGCGGGGCAGGGGTGCGTGGCGGCAGCGGCTGGGCCGGAGGCTGGCGCTGCTGGGGCTGGTGGCGTTGGGGGCCGGCACCGGCTTCGGTACGGCGCCGCCGGCCGCCGCGGCGCCGGACGCGGCACGCAGTACGAAGGTGGTGCTGACCAACAACAGCGATCTGCCACTGATCCGCACCGGGCACAACCTCGACCACGGCTGCTGGACCACCGAGCCGCCCGAACGGATCGAGCCGGGGGCGACCACGAGCTGGGAGTCCGAGTCGTGCGGCACCCTGACCGGGACCGAGGGCTCCGCGTTCTTCCGGATCGACAACGGCAAGGGCCCCCACCTGCGCATCCACTGGGACAACCCGTTCTTCGGCGCCAACAGCTACAGCGAGACGGTGCCCAACGGCTACGTCGTCCCGCGTGAGGGCGGCGACGGGGAGAACGCCACCGCCACCTACCGCTTCGACTGCAACTCCCGGATGTGCGACGGGATCCCCGACGACTGGAAACGCAACGGCGTGACCATCGACCCGGGCGACGGCAGCGGGCCGCAGTTCATCGACCTGCCCGCCATGGGGGCCGACGTGAACCGGCCGGACGTCTTCGTCCACCTCGACCGGATGACGGACACCAGCCCCACCAACGCCCACAGCCACCAGCTGGACCCGCAGGCGATCCAGCAGGTCGTCGACGCCTTCGCCAACGCGCCCTACCAACGCCGCGGAGCGCCCCGGGCGGGCATCAACCTGCACGTCGACGCCGGGCCCGGCAGCGTCCTCGACTTCGCCACCGGCCGGACCTGGGGCACCCTGAGCCGGGCCCGGCAGGTCGCCGAGGTGGCCGACCTCGGCAGCTGCGACGGCGACGGCAGCTGCGAACCGCGCAACGGCAGCAGGTACCGCTGGGACGACTTCGACCGGATCAAGAAGGCCCAGGGCGGCTTCGTGAGCTCGGGACGCGCACCGGTGTTCCACTACGCGCTCGCCGCACACCTGCTGGCCCCCGGCACCACCTGGACCGGCCTGGCCGCGCGCGGCAGCAGCGACTTCGCGCTCAGCCTCGGCCGGCAGACCAACCAGGTCGGTGACCGCTTCGAGCAGGCCACCACCTTCATGCACGAGCTCGGCCACAACCTGAGCCTCGACCACGGCGGCTTCGAGGAGGTCAACTTCAAGCCGCACTACTTCAGCGTGATGAACTACGACTACTCCGGCGACGGCCTGCCGATCGGCACCTCCCGGTACGTCGACTACTCGCGGATCGCCACCACGCTCGACGAGACCCACCTCGACGAGGGCGCCGTCCCGCCCACCGGCAGCCTGCGCTACGACGTCACCCGCAACTGCGGCGGCACCCTCACCCCCGCACGGGTCGGCCTGGCCGGGTACGTCGACTGGGACTGCGACGGCACGCAGGACGCGGCCCCGGTCGTCCAGGACGTCAACGACGACGGCGAGCGCAGCACCGCCCTCACCGGCTACGACGACTGGGCGCACCTGAAGCTGACCGGCGGCGCGATCGGCCGGCCCGGCATGCCGGCACTCGCGGCACCGGAGGAGGTCGAGGAGTACGACGAGCGGATCGCCCGTCAGGTCCGGCCGGCCGACACCACCGCGCCGGTCACCACGGCCTCGGCCGTGCCGCCGCCGAACGCCGCCGGCTGGAACACCACCGCAGTGACCGTCACCCTGGGCGCCACCGACGACCTCTCCGGCGTCGCCCGCACCGAGTACGACCTCGACGGCGCCGGCTGGACCGCGTACACCGCGCCGGTCACCGTCGCCGGCGCCGGCAGCCACCTCCTGTCGTACCGCTCCGTCGACCGCTCGCAGAACACGGAGGAGCCGAGGAGCCTGCCCGTCCGCGTCGACGCCACGCCCCCGGTCACCACGGCCGCCCTCGACCCGGCGCCCGACGCGGCCGGCTGGATCGCCGCCGAGGGCCGGGTCACCCTCACCGCGGTGGACGAACCGGGCGGCTCCGGCGTCGCGGGCATCACGTACTCGACGACGGGCGCCGTGACGACGCCCGCCACCACCGTGCCCGGTGCCACCGCGGGCCTGACCATCGACGTGGAGGGCGAGACCGTGATCACCTTCCACGCCACCGACCTGGCGGGCAACGTCGAGGCCGACCGCACACTCACCGTCCGCCTCGACCGGACGGCCCCGGCGTCGGCCTTCACCACGGCCGACCACACCATCCTGGTCGCCCTCCCGGAGGGCGGTCCGCACGACGACCAGTACGTGACCGGCACCGTCACCGACGCGGTCTCGGGCACCGACCACGTCGACGTCACCTTCACCTCCGAGGTCCCGGCCCCGGACGTGGTGAGCCGGGCCACCCCCAGCTGCGCCGACGGGACGCGCCGCGCCTGTACGTGGCGGGTGCGCCCGCCGTCCGGCCTGGGCATCTACCGGGTCACCGCCGTCGGCACCGACACCGCCGGGAACACCGAGCGGCCCGGGCACGCCATCCACGTGGTCGTGGCCCGGACCCCGCAGGGCTGACCTCCG
>NZ_JBSGFD010000196.1:0-14836 GCF_053603215.1 Kitasatospora sp. NPDC004240
GCACCTCCGCCTGGACGGCCGCCGGCCACGGCGTCGACCGCCCGGCGGACGCGCCGGCCCGGGCGCCCTGGGCGATGGACCGGCAGGTCCGGCTGGCGGCGGGCGGCCTGGTGCTCGCCGGGCTGCTCGTGGACCTCGTGCTGCCCGGCGCCCGCTGGTTCTCGGCGGCCGTCGGCGCCGGCCTGGTCTACTCGGCGCTCTCCAACACCTGCGCGATGGGCGCGGTGCTCGGCCGCCTCCCGCACAACCGGCCGCGCCGCCCGTACGACCTGGACGCGACCCTCACCACCCTGGCGGCCCGGCGTTCCTGAAGCGCCCGTACGACGCGTGGCTCCGAAGGCCCGGAGGCCGGGGGAGCCGCGTGTCGTCGCGATGCGGATCACCGGACCGGCCCCGGGGTGTCGGTGGCACGGGGTAACCTCGCCGGGTTCCGTACGGAGGGGCTCGCGTGAACCCACAGCAGACGGGCTGGATCGCCACCGGCCTGCACTGGAAGCAGGGCCGGCCGCTGCTGGCGGCCGTCAACGGTCGCCGTACCCATGAGCGGGTCGTCGCGGCCGGCACGTCCGTGGCCTGGCGCCTGGGCGGGCCGCGCCGCTGTACGGGGGCCTGGCTGGTGGGTGCCACCGAGCGCACCCCGTGCCCGCACCACGCCGCGATCGACCCGGCCGGCGGGGCGGTGCAGTGCCCGGCCTGCCAGAGCGTGGACCGGGGGCTCGCCCTCGCCCGGGACCAGATCCTCGACGACGGCCGGACGTACCACCTCTACCTGGCGTGGTTCGGCGAGGGGATGCTGAAGGTCGGCCTGACCGCCGAGCAGCGCGGCGACAGCCGGCTCCTCGAACAGGGCGCCCTCGCCTACACCTTGGCCGCCCGGGGGCCGCTGCCGGCGGTCCGCCGGGCCGAACTGACCCTCTCCTCCTCGGGCCTCGCCCGTGAGCGCTTCAAGAGCCGGGCCAAGACGGAGGGGTGGTGGCGGCCACCGGTGGCCGGTGAGCACCGGGCGACGCTGACCGCCGCCCGGGAGCGGGCCCACCGGCTGCTCCACGAGCACCACGGACTCGACCTGCCGGCGGCCCACCCGGTGGTCGAGCACCTCGAGTTGTTCGGACTGACCCGGGGCGCCCCGGAGAGCTACCAGGAGATCACGGAGCTGGCGGAGGGCGCCGTCATCGCCGGCACCCTCCGGGCGCCGATCGGCCGGCACCTCCTGCTCGACCACCCCGGGCAGCCCGAGCCGCTGCTGCTCGACACCCGCCGGCTCACCGGCTGGACGCTGACGGCGGCCGCCGGCGAGGTGGCCCCGGCGGGGCTGGGACTGGTGCCGCGCCGCCGTCCGGCCGAACCGGACGTCCAGGGCGAGCTCTTCTGAGCCGACCCGGCCCCGTCCGGACGTCCTTGCCCCGGGCGTCCGGCGGTGCCCCGCTCAGGCGAGCTTGGTGCGCATGCCGCCCGGCCCGGAGCGGGCCCGCCGGGAGACCGGGGGCCGGGAGGGGCGGACGTCGGGGCGGCTCTGCTCCTCGGGCGGCGGGGTGAGCGAGGCGCGGGCGGCCGCCAGGGCGATCCGGGCGAGCAGCGGGTCCTCGGTGCGGCCGGCGGCGCGCTGGTCGGCCTGGCAGCGGGAGCACCAGAGCGGGGAGGCGGGGCCGTCGGGGTAACGCATGGTCTCGGGCGGCATGTAGTGGGTGCCGCACCCGGTGCACTCGAAGATCATCCTCATCCCACTACCACCGTTCCCGACCCGTGGCACTGACTGCACGGCGACCAGTAACTCCGTGCCCTGGGCACCTGATTCCCGGTCTCGTCGAACTCGACCGTGGTTTCGGTCTTCTGGGTGCCCCCGGCGCCGCCGCATCCGTAGCAGGACTTTACCTCTGGCATAGGCAGTTCACGCAACCCTCCGTAACGCGACCACCACGGTAGCGCGATTCGGACGGTCGCGGGCCCCGCTCGGCCGAGCCGGACGGCAGGTCGTCCCGGGCGGCGTCGAGGCCGCCCCGGGACCGGCCGCGCGGGGCCCGGCGGATCAGAGCAGCGCCTCGTACGCCCTCGCCTGTTCGGCGGTGAGCAGGTGGGAGAGCCGGACGACCACGGGGCCCTTGCGGAGGATGTGATCGGGGATCATCAGAGTGCCCATCGCCTGCTGGGACTTGTCGATGTACTCGGCCCAGCCCTGGGCGTCCTCGGCGGTGGCGAACACCTCGACCGTGCCGCCGTAGACGAGCGAGTCGCGCCGGCCCTTGGTGGCGTCGGCGGTGGCCTTGTCCAGGCCGCTGACCCGGGTGTCGTCGAAGGCGGTCTTGCTGATGTACTGCCGCGGTTTGCCGAGCTTGCCGTTGGGGTCGCTGGTGGCGTCGTAGACGACGGTCAGCTTCACCGGCAGGCCCGCGGCGGTGAGCTTCTTGGTGACGGCGGCCGCGTCGACGGCCGGCGCCGGGGGTCGGGCGGTGGTGCCGGTCGCCGCCGCGGGGGCGTTCGCCGGGATGGTCGCCGGGGGTGGTGTCGCGACCGCCGTGGGCGGTGTGGTGGTGCTCCCGCACGAGGTGAGGGCGAGGAGCAGCCCGGTGGACAGGGGGAGAGTGAGGGTGCTGATACGCATCGTCTTCCCTGGGGACTGGCGTGATCGTGGTGGGGAGACGGTATAGGCCCGCACAGGCGGTGTGTTCGGAGGTTGCCGAGTTGTGATCAGGTGGTGTCGGATTTCCGAACAAACCTGATCGATGCACGTCAACGGCCCGGTCCGGCAACGGAGTTGCGGACCGGGCCGTCGATGGTGACGCCCGCCGGGAGCCTCTTCGGGCACCCTCGAACCAGAGGCTCCGGGTCGGCCGGCGGCACTCGCGCGGTGCGCGGCCCGGGCCCGGTCGGAAGCGTTCAGAGCGTTCCGGCGCTTCCTGGGGCTTGTCGGACAAGCCCTACGGTTCGGCCGGCAGCGGCGAGTTGCCGATCAGCTCAGTACGACAGGTCCTTCTGCTCGGTGATCAGCCGGCCGGCGATGTGCAGGTTGCCGTCGGAGTCGAGGATCGCGATGATCTTCTTCGTGGAGCCGTGGTGGGTCGTGAAGTAGATCTTGTCCGCCTCCTGGGAGCTGGAGAAGTTCGTGTTCACCGACAGCTCGATGCTCACCGGCGAGCTGATGAGCACGTCCTTCTTGGGCGAGTTCGGGTAGACCTGGTTCGGCCGCAGCGAGATGCGGCCGTGGGTGTCGCCCTCGTTCCAGTCCGACGCGAGTCCGAGATCGATGTCAGCCATGAGGATTCCTCTCAAGTCCCGGCGGGCGCTTCGTTCGCGCGGGCTTCCGGTGTGCTCGGTTCCGTGCATGAAGCCCGGTAGTACGCGCCCACCCTCAGTGGAAAACCTTTCGTGGCCAGGTGATCCATAACTTCACCCGATCCATGCAGAAACCTACACAGCTCGATCACGCCGCTGACTCAATCTCCGAAAGCGACCGCTTCTACCTCAAGATGACATGCCGCCGATCGGAGATGCTCGGTTTCGGATCGAGACGGATCGAATGGCCAGGCGCCGCTACCCCGCAGCGCCCCCGCAGCGCCCCCGCCACGCCGCTACCCCGCCCCGCCACGCCGCGCCGCCGCTACCCCGCCCCGCCACGCCGCGCCGCCGCTACCCCGCCACGCCGCGCAGGAATTCGCGGTTCATCGCCGCGATCGACGGCAGCGGGATGCCCTTGGGGCAGGCGGTGGCGCACTCGCCGGTGTTGGTGCAGCCGCCGAAGCCCTCGGCGTCCATCGCGGCGACCATGTCCCGCACCCGCGAGCGGCGTTCCGGCGCGCCCTGCGGCAGGACGTTGAGGTGGACCACCTTGGCCGAGGTGAACAGCATGGCCGAGCCGTTGGGGCAGGCCGCCACGCAGGCGCCGCAGCCGATGCACTCGGCGTGCTCGAAGGCCGTGTCGGCGGCCTCCTTGGGGACGGGTGTGGCGTGGGCGTCGGGCGCGCTGCCGGTCGGCGCGGTGATGTAGCCGCCGGAGCCGATGATCCGGTCGAAGGCGGAGCGGTCGACGACCAGGTCCTTGACCACGGGGAAGGCGGCGGCGCGCCACGGCTCGATGTCGATGGTGTCGCCGTCGGCGAAGTGCCGCATGTGGAGCTGGCAGGTGGTGGTGCGTTCGGGGCCGTGGGCCTGGCCGTTGATGACCATGCCGCAGGCGCCGCAGATGCCCTCACGGCAGTCGTGGTCGAAGGCGACCGGGGTGTCGCCGCGGGTGATCAGCTCCTCGTTGAGGGTGTCGAGCATCTCCAGGAAGGACATGTCCGGGCTGATCCCGCTGACCCGGTAGGTGGTCATCGAGCCGGGTGCGTCCGGGCCCGCTTGGCGCCAGATGCGCAGGGTGAGGTTCACGCGTAGCTCCGCTGGGTGGGGTGGACGTGTTCGAAGGCGAGGTCTTCGCGGTGCAGGACGGGCGCCTCGCCGGTGCCGGTGAACTCCCAGGCGGCCGCGTAGGAGTACGCCTCGTCGCGGCGGGCGGCCTCGCCGTCCTCGGTCTGGCTCTCGGTGCGGAAGTGGCCGCCGCAGGACTCGGCGCGGTGCAGCGCGTCCAGGCACATCAGTTCGGCCAGTTCGAAGTAGTCGACCAGCCGGTTGGCCTTCTCCAGGGACTGGTTGAGCTCCGTGCCGGTCCCGGGCACCTTGATCCGGCGCCAGAACTCCTCGCGCAGCCGCGGGATCCGGGCGAGCGCCCGGCGCAGCCCGGCCTCGTCGCGGGCCATCCCGCACTCGTCCCAGAGGAGTTCGCCGAGCTCGCGGTGGAAGGAGTCGGGGGTGCGGTCGCCGTTCACGGCCAGGATGAGGTTCAGCCGGTCGGAGACCTCCGCCTCGGCGGCGGCGATCCCGGGGTGGTCCGCCGGTACCGCGTCGAGCGGGTTGCGGGCCAGGTAGTCGTTGAGGGTGGGCGGCAGCACGAAGTAGCCGTCCGCGAGGCCCTGCATCAGGGCGCTGGCGCCGAGCCGGTTGGCGCCGTGGTCGGAGAAGTTGGCCTCGCCGACCGCGAACAGGCCGGGGACAGTGGTCTGCAGGTCGTAGTCGACCCAGAGTCCGCCCATGGTGTAGTGGATCGCGGGGTAGATCCGCATCGGCACCCGGTAGGGGTCCTCGGCGGTGATCCGCTCGTACATCTCGAAGAGGTTGCCGTACTTGGCGGCGACCGCGTCGCGGCCCATCCGGCGGATGGCGTCGGCGAAGTCGAGGTAGACGCCCTGGCCGCCCGGGCCGACGCCGCGGCCCTCGTCGCAGACGTTCTTGGCGGCGCGCGAGGCGATGTCGCGGGGCACCAGGTTGCCGAAGGAGGGGTAGATCCGCTCCAGGTAGTAGTCGCGTTCGGCCTCGGGGATCTCCGCGGGCGGCCGGGTGTCGCCCGCGGCCTTCGGGACCCAGATCCGGCCGTCGTTGCGCAGCGACTCGCTCATCAGGGTGAGCTTGGACTGGTGGTCGCCGGAGCGGGGGATGCAGGTGGGGTGGATCTGGGTGAAGCACGGGTTGGCGAAGTACGCGCCGCGCCGGTGGGCCCGCCAGATCGCGGTGGCGTTGGAGTTCTTGGCGTTGGTGGAGAGGTAGAAGACGTTCCCGTAGCCGCCGGTGGCCAGCACCACGGCGTCCGCGGTGTACGTGGAGACCTCGCCGGTGACCAGGTCGCGGGCGACGATGCCGCGGGCGCGGCCGTCGACGACCAGCAGGTCGAGCATCTCGGTGCGCGGGTGCATCTCCACGGTGCCGGCCGCGATCTGCCGGGACAGCGCCTGGTAGGCGCCGAGCAGCAGCTGCTGGCCGGTCTGGCCGCGGGCGTAGAAGGTGCGGGAGACCTGGACGCCGCCGAAGGAGCGGGTGTCCAGCAGCCCGCCGTACTCGCGGGCGAAGGGGACGCCCTGGGCGACGCACTGGTCGATGATCTCCACCGAGACCTGGGCCAGGCGGTGCACGTTGGACTCGCGGGCGCGGAAGTCGCCGCCCTTGACCGTGTCGTAGAACAGCCGGCGGATCGAGTCGCCGTCGTTGCGGTAGTTCTTGGCCGCGTTGATGCCGCCCTGCGCGGCGATCGAGTGGGCGCGCCGCGGGGAGTCCTGGAAGCAGAACTGGACGACGTGGTAGCCCTGTTCGGCGAGGGTGGCGCCGGCCGCGCCGCCGGCCAGGCCGGTGCCGACCACGATCACGGTGTGCTTGCGCCGGTTGGCCGGGTTGACCAGCCGGGCCTCGAACCGCCGGCGGTCCCACCGCTGTTCGACGGGCCCGTCGGGCGCCCGGGTGTCGGCGATCGGCTCGCCCTCCCGGTAGGCGCTGTAGTCGGGGTCGGGGCGATCGGTGCGGGGGCGATCGGTGTCGGGGCGATCGGTGTCGGGGTACTCGGGGTCGTCGGTGTTCACTTCACCACTCCGGTCATCACGGCGACGGGGACGGACAGGAAGCCCACGGTCAGCAGCAGGGCCAGGCCGTTCGCGGTCAGCTTCAGCGCCCGGTCGCGGCGGGCGTTGTTGGCGCCGAGGGTCTGCGCGGCGCTCCAGAAGCCGTGCCGGACGTGCAGGCCGACGGCCAGCATCGCGACGATGTAGATCACGCAGCTGTACCAGGTGGAGAAGGAGGCCACGATGTTCTGGTACGGACGGCCGTGCTCGGCGTTGGGGTTCACGGTGAGGGTGGTGAGGTCGAGGATGTGCCAGACGATGAACAGCGCCAGGATCACCCCGCCCCAGCGCATGGTGCGGGTGGCGTAGCTCGCCCGCCGTCGCCGGTGGACGTACTTGCTCGGCCGGGCGGCCAGGTCGCGCCGGCTGAGCTGGTACGCGGCGACGCCGTGCAGGACGACGGCGGCGAGCAGGCCGACCCGGGCGATCCAGAGGAACCACTCGTGCCCCAGGAAGGGCTCGCCGAGGGTGCGCAGCCAGGCCGCGTAGCCGTTGAGGTCGCCCGGGCCGAGGAAGACCTTGAGGTTGCCGAGCATGTGCGCGACCAGGTAGAGCAGCATGACCAGTCCGCTGACGGCCATGACCGCCTTCTTGCCGACGGTCGACCGCCAGAGGGTCGCCAGAGTGGACGGGTGCCGGGCCGTCCGAGTCGCGGTTGTCATGGCGACAACGGTAGGAACGCTCCCGAGCCCGCGTCCAAGACATGATGCGGCTCGTGACGATAGGCGGGGCCTATGGAGCGCGCCTATCCTGGGTGGCGTGCAGCTCCAGCAACTCCGCTACTTCCTGGCGGTCGCCGAGACCCGCCACTTCACCCGCGCGGCCGAGTCGGCCCATGTCGCGCAGCCGTCACTCTCGCAACAGATCCGTTCACTGGAGCGGGAGTTGGGCGCGGAGCTGTTCCACCGAACCCGGGGCAACATCGCCCTCACGGATGCCGGCGAGGCACTGCTGCCACTGGCCCGGCGCATCCTCGCGGACACCGAGAGCGCCCGGCTGGCCGTCCAGGAGACCGTGCAGCTGCGCCGCGGCCGGGTACGGCTGGGCGCGCCGCCGAGCCTGTGCACCAGCCTGGTGCCGGACGTGCTGCGGGCGTTCCGGGACCGCTACCCGGGGGTGGCGCTGGTGGTGCGCGAGGGCGGCTCGCGCGACCTGGTCCGTTCGCTGACGGCGGGGGAGCTGGACCTGGCGCTGGTGATCACCCCGCCCGGCGGGGAGGCGTTCCCGGCGCTGGCGGTGACCGAGCTGCTGCACGAGGAACTGGTGCTGGTGTCCGCCGGGGCGGGCGGGCGCCGGCGGGTGCGGGTGGCCGAGTTGCGGGGACGGCCGCTGGTGATGTTCCGCGAGGGCTACGACCTGCGGGAGGCGACCATCGGGGCCTGCCGGGCGGCCGGGTTCGAGCCGGAGTTCGCGGTGGAGGGCGGCGAGATGGACGCGGTGCTCGGCTTCGTCCGGGCGGGGCTGGGGCCGGCGGTGCTGCCGGGCATGGTGGCGGCCCGCTCGGGGCTCGCGGTCACCCCGTTCGCGGGGCCGGGGCTGGGGCGGACCATCGCGGTGGCGCACGGCGACGAGCTGCCGCCGACCAGGGCCGCGGCGGCGCTCCGGGAGACCCTGCTGGCCCATCTGAGGGAGGGTGAACTGCCGCCGGGGACGCGGCTGTTGCTCGACTGACCGGGCGAGGCTGACCGGGCCGGGGCCGGGGCCGGGGCCGGGCCCGGGGCCGGGGTCGGGGTCGCTTCGGTGCGGGGGCGGGGCGGGGCCCGGGGCGGTCGCGCCCCGGGCCCGTCGTCCGCGTGCCGGGTGTCAGGCCGGCAGCACGGCCTCGATCGCGGCGACGACCTCGTCCGACTCCGGCTCGGTGCGCGGGCGGATGCGGGCGGTCACGGCGCCGTCCGGGGAGATCACGAACTTCTCGAAGTTCCAGGAGACGTCCCCGGCCTGGCCCTCGGCGTCGGCGGTCTCGGTGAGCCGGGCGTACAGCGGGTGGCGGTCCTCGCCGTTGACGTCCGTCTTCTCGAAGAGCGGGAAGCTGACGCCGTAGGTGGTGGAGCAGAAGGTCTGGATCTCCTCGGCGCTGCCCGGCTCCTGCCCGGCGAACTGGTTCGACGGGAAGCCCAGCACGGTGAAGCCGCGCCCGGCGTAGCGCTCCTGGAGGCGCTCCAGGCCCGCGTACTGGGGGGTCAGGCCGCACTTGGAGGCGACGTTGACGATCAGCAGGGCCTTGCCCTTGTGATCGGCGAGCGAGGCGGCCTCGCCGTTCAGGGTGCGCAGCGGGATGTCGTACAGGCTCACGTGGTCTCCTGGGTCGTCGCAGGGCCGTCGGGGACGGCGGGGTCGGGGGCTCGCGCGCAGTTTCGCACACGACTTGGCAGGGGCGTGCCGATGTCGGCCCCCGCGCCCCACAACCGCGCCGGGCGCGCGGGTGTTCCCGCAGCCGGACGGGCGCGCGTTCCGGTGGCGGGTGGGCGGGTGCCCTTGATGGTGGGCGATCGTTCGAACACGCCCGTCGGGGTGAACAGTTGGTGCGGTGTGCGAAGCATTCAAATCGTGATGATCCGATTTCCCGACTCGGGAACCCGGATTTCCCGGGCCGCGTCCATCGCAGCGATCGGTGTGCCGTAAGGTGCGTCGCCGCACACGTGAGCGGAGCGGAGCCACGTGTGCGGGAGACAGGGCAGGGCGGTGCCGTGCGGAGCGGTACCGGCGGTGCGGCACGGGCGGAGCAGTGCCGCCGGGCAGTGACACAACGGGGAGAGCGGTTCGCGATGGACGACCGGAAGCAGCAGCAGGGGGACACCACCCCGGAGATCGAGGACGAGCGCCCCTGGGAGCTCCCCGACTACCTCCACGAGCGGGAACTCGGCGCCGGCGCCAGCGGCCGGGTCGTCCTGGCCCGGCACCGGGCCACCGGCACACCCGTCGCGATCAAGTACCTGCACAGCTCCGTCGGCACCGCCGGCCTGCGCGAGGAGGCCGAGGTCCTCGCCGGCATCGACTCCCCGCACGTCACCCGGCTCTACGAGTACGTGGAGGGCGAGCGCGGCTCGGCCATCGTCATGGAGCTGGTCGACGGCGTCGCGCTGCGCACCCTGCTCAAGGAGGAGGGGGCCACCACGCCCGAGGCGGCGCTGGTCGTGCTGAAGGGTTCGCTGCTCGGCCTGGCCGCCGCCCACGCGGCCGGGGTGGTCCACCGCGACTACAAGCCCGGCAACGTGCTGGTCGACACCGCCGGCACCTCCAAGCTGGTCGACTTCGGCATCGCCGTACCCAGCGGCGACGGCGGCGACGTCTCCGGCACCCCCGCCTACATGGCCCCCGAGCAGTGGGCCGGGAAGCCCGCCTCGCCGACCGCCGACGTCTACGCCGCGACCGTCACCTTCTTCGAGTGCCTCACCGGAGCCCGCCCGTACGACGGTGCCACGCTCGCCGAACTCGCCGTCCAGCACACCGAGGCCCCCATCCCGGCCGAGCTGGCCCCCGACCCGGTCCGGCCGCTGATCCTGGCGGGCCTCGCCAAGGACCCCCAGGCCCGGCCCGACAGCGCGGCCGTCCTCGTCGAGGAACTGGAGGCCGTCGCCACGGCCGGCTACGGGTCCGACTGGGAGGAGAAGGGCCGGCGCGACCTGCTGGCGCTCCTCGCGCTGCTCGCCCTGCTGCTGCCCGGCGGCGGTGGCGCGGGCGACGGCGGCACCACGCTGGCCCACACCGCCGTGCCGGACCCCGGCGCCCCGGCGGACTCCGCCGGCCCGATGGCCACCGAGGCCTTCCCGGCCGCCGTCCCCGTCCGCTACACCGAGTCCCGCCCGGGCCCGCGCCTCGGCCGCCGGGGCAAGGTGCTCGCCGGCGTCGGCGCCGGCGTGGTGACCCTCGCGACGGTGGCCGGCATGGCCATGGCCGGCGCCGCCGACGGCGGAGCCCGTACGGTCCTCGGCGGGGCCTCCCCGACGGCCACCACCACCCTCGGCAGCGCCGGCCCCACGGACGGCACCTCCCCGACCGCGACCGGCGACCCCGGCACGCCCAGCCCGGGGGCCACCGGCACCGAGAGCCCGACCGCCTCGCCCTCGGCCTCCTCGGGCTCGCCGAGTACGCCGGGTGCGGCGACCCCGACCGGCAAGGGCCCCGTCCCGCCCGGGATGCCGCCGTCGGGCGGCGCCGCACCCACCACCGGGCTCCCGCCGGCGCCGCCGGTCACCGTCGCGCCGGTCGCGACGACCCCGGCCCCGACGACCCCTCCGCCGATACGGCCCACCATCATCTTCCCCCCGCTCGCCGTCACCTCGGCCACCGTGACCGGACTCTCCTGCAGTGGTCGCTGGAGCCTGACGGCGACGATCAGCGTCAAGACCACGGGCATCGGCGCGGGCACGCTCAGCGTCAGCTGGTTCCACAGCGGCCCGACCGGCGGCGCCGTGACCGTGGCCACCAGCTCCGTCCCGATCACGTCGAGCACGACGTCCGTGACGGTTTCGCACGACTTCGGTTCCGCGGACACCTTCCCGACCTGGGGCGCGAGCGTCACCACCGGCGCCGGCAAGTCGTCCAAGTCGGTCGCGGCCTACCTCTGCGACCCGCCGCGCTGACCCCGGCCCCACCCACCGTTCCACCACCCCGTACCGCGCACTGGAGAAGCCATGCCCACGCCCCGTCCCGACTCCGCCCCCGAACCGGGCGCCGACCAGACCGTCCGGCTCGGCCCCGGTGAGGCGGGCGCCGAGAAGACGGTGCGCCTCGGCGCGCCGGCGGGCGCGGGCACGGCGCCCGGCGCGGAGGAGCTGACCGTCCGGCTGACCGGGGAGCCGGGCGAGCCGACCACGCCCCTGGCGGCCACGGGGGTCGAGGAGACCGTACGGCTGGCTCCCGGGGAGATGGAGGAGACCGTGCGCCTCGCTCCCGGGGAGGCGGAGCAGACCGTGCGCCTGGCCCCGGGCACGGACGGCGCGGCGGGCGCGCAGACCGTCCGGCTGAGCACGCAGGTCCCGTTCCCGGCCGCCGCCGGTGCCGTCGTCGGTACCACCGCCGGCGCCGCCGGTCCCGATGCGGAGGCCACCGTCCGGCTGGACGGCGAGGAGCCCGCGGTCGCGACCTTCCTCGACCCGAGGGTCTGGGGCGGCGCCCCCGATCCGGCCGTGACGCTCCCGACCGCCACCACCACCGTGCCGACCATGGCCACCACCCTCCACGAGACCGGCCACGAGACCGGCCACGAGACCGGCCACGGGACGGGTGGCTCCGAGGCCGCCGCCCGGCGGGACGCCGCCCCGCAGGACGCGCCGCCGAAGGACGAGCCGCCGCTCGCGCCCGGCGAGCTGCGCCGTTTCGGCCCCGGCATCCCGCCGCAGGCCGCCGCCGTCTGGCACGGTGAGGCCGCCACCGAGGAGCCCGCCCCGCGCAAGCGCCGCCGCCGGTGGCTGGTGCCGGTGGCCGTGCTGCTGGCGATCCTGGCCTTCCTCTACTGGCGCTTCAGCGGCCCCGACCTGGCCGTCACCGGGGTCGGCGTGAGCACCGACCAGGCCGGCCCCGGCTGCAACGGGACGGCGGTGATCACGGCGGCCGTGGAGACCAACGGCGGCGCCGGCACCATCCGTTACCGCTGGCTGCGCAGCGACGGCACCACCTCGGGCGAGATCCTGCAGGACGTCCGCTCCGGCGCCCGCCGGACCGACCTGGTGCTGCGCTGGAGCTTCGAGGGCCACGGTTCGCTGCAGGCCACCGCCACCCTGGAGATCCTCTCCCCGGGCACCCGGACCGCCGCGACCTCGTTCGCCTACACCTGCGCCTGAGCCGCCCGGCACCTCCCCGTGAAGCGACGGCACCTCCTCGTGAGGCGCCGTCACGGCCCACCGCCCCCGGCGCATTCGGTGGCGGTGGCGGTGGTGACGGCGCGCGGCCGGAGCGGACGGCGTGGAACGCGCGACCCCCTCGCGCGCCCCTGTGTCCCCAACCGTTCCGACGGCCCGCCGCACGGCCCCCGGCCCGCCTGCCTGCGGGAACCTCCCGGGACCGTGTACGACCCGTCCGACCTGCCAGAACGTCCCCCTCCGGAGGCGGAACCCGGTGCCCGGGCGAGGCGTCCAACGCAGCGGCCGCCCACCTGCGGCGGCCGCTGGGGCAGCGCCTGACGAGGGGGTCCACGATGGCGCCGGACGAGCACGGCCACGAACGAGCACCCGCGTACCGACCCGAGGGCGGCCCCTGGCAGCTGCCCGACTACACCCACGTCCGCGAACTCGGCGCGGGGGCCAGCGGCCGCGTCGTCCTCGCGGTCCACGACGCCACCGGGACGCCGGTCGCGATCAAGTACCTGCACGAGCGCGCCGGCGACCACCCGAGCCTGCGCGAGGAGGCCGAGGTCCTGGCCCGGGTCGACTCGCCGCACGTCACCCGGCTCTACGAGTACGTCGAGTGGGGCCCGCACTCGGCCATCGTGATGGAACTCGTCGACGGCATCGCGCTGCGCGCCCTGCTGCGCGAGGAGGGCGCGACCACGCCCGAGGCGGCGCTGGTCGTGCTGAAGGGCTCGCTGCTCGGCCTGGCCGCCGCCCACGCGGCCGGGGTGGTCCACCGCGACTACAAGCCCGCCAACGTGCTGGTCGACGCCGAGGGCACCTCCAAACTGGTCGACTTCGGCATCGCCGTCCCGGCCGGCGACGACGGCGACATCTCCGGCACCCCGGCCTACCTCGCGCCGGAGATGTGGGCCGGGGAGCCGGCCTCGCCCGCCGGCGACGTCTACGCCGCGACGGTCACCTTCTTCGAGTGCCTGACCGGCGTGCGCCCCTTCCGCGGCACCACGCAGCTGGAGCTCGCCGTCCAGCACACCCAGGACCGCGTCCCGGACGAGCTCGCCCCGGAGCCCGTGCGGGAGCTCATCCGGTGCGGCCTGGCGAAGCGGCCCGAGGAACGTCCGGCGAGCGCGGCGGAGTTCGTGGCCCGCCTGGAGGCGGTCGCCGCGGCCGGGTACGGCGAGGGGTGGCAGGAGCGCGGCCTGAGCGACCTGAGCTCGACGGTCGCCCTGCTCGCGCTGCTCCTCCCGAGCCGTTCCCACGGCACCACCGACTCCGGCACCACCGCGTTCGCGCACACCACGCTCTCCCAGGGCGCGCCGTCCGCCGCCGCCGTCACCCGGAGCAGCCGGAGCCGGCCGGGGAGCGGACAGCGCCACCGCGCGCGGGTCAGCCGTCCGCTCTCCCGCCGGGCCCAGGTGATCGCCGGGCTGACCGTGGGCCTGCTCGGGGTCGGCACGCTCGCCGGCGTCGCCCTCGGAGGGGTCGGCGACACGTCCGACCGCACGGTGCTGGGCGACCCGATGCCGTACGCCACCACCAGCTTCGGCCTGCCCACGCCGGGACCCACGCCCACCGGCACCCGGACGTCCTCGCGCCCGCCGACCACCTCCGGGGCGCCCACCCCTCCACCCGGCCCGTCGCCCTCACCCTCACCGACGCACGAGCAGTCGAGCGGATCGCTCCCGCCCGACCCCACCACCTCCTCGGGCCGGCCGCCCACGACATCGACCAAGCGCCCCACGACCCCGCCGCCACCCCCACCGACGTCCGCCACCCGCCCGACGGCACCGCCGCCACCCCCGTCCCCGCCACCGACCACCCCGACCACGCCTCCTCCTCCGCCGACGACCTCGACGCCTCCGCCCACCCAGGTGGTCAGGCTGAACATCTCCGGGGTCCGCTGCTACGGCCTGTACGGGCTGGAGGGCGACGTCGGTGTGCTGACCTCCGGCAGGCCCGGTGCCACCCTCACCCTGATCTGGCGGCGCAACGCCGGCCGCGGCACCCCGAGCGTCGAGGTGGCCCGGGAGACCCGGACGCTCGCCTCCGGCTCCAACGCGCTCACCGTGCGCCACACCTTCAACCCCGAGGGCAACCAGTACTGGTGGGGGCTGGAGGTCACCACCACCCCGGCCGCCGGGAACCGGCTGGTCACCTACCGGGAGATCTACGGTCCCGACTGCTACGCGCCGGGCTGAGCCACCGTGCTGGCGCCGTACCGCCCGGCGCCGTACGACCCGACACCCCGACCACCCGGCCCGCCGTACCCCGCATCCCGGGAGACCTGATGCACCTGCCACGACCGGAGCCCGGCCCCGACGACGAGACCGTCCGCATCGGCGACGACGCCGGACGGCCCGTTCCGCCGCCGCCCTACCCGCCGCCGTACCCGGCGGCCCACGCGTACCCGCCGCCGTACCCGGGTGCGCACGCCTACCCGCCGCCCCACCCCGCCGGGAGGTTCGACGAGGACGACGCGGCGAGCGCCACCTTCCTCGACCCGACCGTCTGGTCCACCGGCGGGCCGGAGCACACCGTCCTCGCCCCGCGCGGCGCGGGCGGGCCGGCCGGACCTCCCGAGGACCGGCCCCGGGACGCCCCGCCGCCCGCCGACGCGCCCGGCGAGCTGCG
>NZ_JBSGFD010000197.1:0-3388 GCF_053603215.1 Kitasatospora sp. NPDC004240
GACGGTGCGAAGCGGCCGCTGCTGTGGACTCGGCTCGACCACCCCAGCGTCAAGAAGGTCTGGGCCGACCAGGGCTTCGCCGGCCGCCTGGTCGACTGGGCGGCCACGATCCTCGGCCGCGACCTGGAGATCGTCCGCAAGGACCCCGGCCAGCGCGGCTTCCAGGTCCAGCCCAAGCGATGGGCGGTCGAGCGCACCTTCTCCTGGCTCACCGCCCACCGGCGCCTCGCCCGGGACTACGAGGCCAGCCCGGCCCGCTCGGAGACGATGATCCGCTGGGCGATGATCGGCGTCATGATCCGTCGACTCACCCGAGGCCGACCGGCAACACGCCCCGGCCCGCAACCTCTCGCACCAGCAAATACCTGACGCGCCCGCCTACCTCATTCTGGTTGGATGCCGCCATGAGCGCAGGCACCCACCCGGAATCCGGTCTGGCGAAGAGCACCTGGAGTGACGCTGACTTCGATGCGATGGGATGGCATGACGTCACCATCCACGGAATCGGCGTGCAGCCAGGCGCCTCCGCCGACGAGCTGCCACGCCTGCTGCTGGACATCGACTACATCGTCCGCTGGGTGCATCCGGTCGCACCGGAGACACACTTCAGCTTCTGGATCGCGCCGTCCACGCTCGTGTTCGACGACGTCTGGGACCTCGAGGGCGACTTCGAGTTCAACTGGACGGCCTTGAGCCTCGATATTGACCACCTTCGATGCTCAACCCCAGAGGACAGCCGCGGCGGACCGCAGTGGCACATCGAAGGCCACTCCTTCGAGCTCAAATTCCGAGCTACAGGCTTCCACCAGTACCTACGCCAGGCGCCCCGGCGTTCACAGAAGCTTGTCCTCTCGCACCGCGAGCGCGGAGGTTTCTCCTTCGCGGAGACCTCATTCGCCTGAGAGATATTCGGCACACCTGCCGTCATACAGTCAGATCTCAAACACGGTCTGAGTCGGGAATTCTCTTCAGATGTCCGGCAAGGTGTTCGAGGATATCGGCGGCGGTCTTGGCCCAGACGTAGGGCTTGGGACCGGTGCTCCAGGTGGCGATCCAGTCCCGAATGTCGGCCTCGAGGGCCTGGACAGATTTGTGGGCGCCTCATCGTATCTGTATGTTCGTCAGCTCGGCGAACCAGCGCTCCATCAGGTTCAGTCAGGACGAGCCGGTTGGGGTGAAGTGCAGGGGGAACCGGGGATGGGCCAGCAACCAGGTCTTGATCGCCGGTGTCTTGTGGGTGGCGTCGAAGGAAGCCGGCGTTCAGGGCTCCGGTCGGGGCTTTGGACGACGGGGTGCCGCGGCTGTTCAGGTACCGAGGTAGGGGGCGATGGTAGCTGCTGCGGTCGCGGACCTGAGGTAGTTCGTGGCGTGGTGGAAGCGGAAGAGGGCGCTGACGGTGGTGGTGTGGTCCAGGGCGATCCCGTCAAAGAACCTGCCAAGCCGGGGCGGGACCGCGACGGGGTCGCCGGGGTCGGCGATGTTCACCCAGCGCGTCCCTCCGGGCAGGCCCGCACCCCGCAGTTGCTCGGTGTCGGCGGGGCGGGGCGCGGGGATGAGGCGCTCGAAGACCACGCGGGGCAGCGCGAGCGGCGAGCCGAGCGTGAGGAACAGCTCGGGCCGCAGCTCCGGGTGGGCGTGCAAGGCCTCGTAGGCGACGACCGAACCCAGGGAGTGCGCGACGACGACCCGCGGCCGGTGCCGGGCGATCCGCGCCGCGACCTCCTCGCGCGCTGCTGTGCGTTCCGGGGCGTCCGCAGAGCGCAGGTACGCGGCGACCTCACCGCACAGAAGCCGGACGAAGACCCCCAGCGGCCCCTCAGCCAGGTCGAACCTACGTGCCATCCACGACGAGAACCCGCGCAGCGGCACCGCGGCATGCCCCTGGGCAACCTCGTTGGGCAGTCCCAGCTCCCGCGCCCACGCGTCGAGCATCTCCTGCGCCAGCGGGTCGTCCAGGAAGTCGCCGTCCTGCTCCCCCTGGGCCGCCGGATCGTCGAGCAGCTGGTCCGCGTAGTAGGCGAAGTCGACCTCGAGCCGGTCCGGCGAAACGCCAAGCCCGGCGGCCAAGTCCCGCGCCCAGGCGGCAGCCTTCAGCGCGCGCAGCTCTTCCCTGCGGGCATCGGGGATTCCGGTGCCGAAGCTGTTGCAGATGCCGTGCACGGCGACGACCCGCAGCGGTGAAGCAGTGTCGCTGGTCAACGAAGTCTCCTGATCAGGGGTTCAAAGCTGAGGGCGGCCACTTCATGGCCAAAGCCGACCACCACGGTGCCGTCGACGGTGACAGTGACGGCCTTTACTTCATCCGGGAAGTGGAATGTCGTTAGGCAGGCACTGGCGGTGAGGTCCCATACTCGCACCGACCGGTCTTTGCTGCCGGTGACGGCGATCAGGCGATCTTTCAGCACCACTACCGCCACCGCGTTCACGGTGCCGGTGTGGCCGGTCAGCTCACTTACCTGCGCGCCAGTGGCGAGGTCCCACACCCGCACCGACCGGTCGTCGCCTCCGGAGACGGCACGGGGGCATCCGTCCAGCACCGCCACCGTGTTCACGGTGCCGGTGTGGCCGGTCAGCTCACTTACTTGCGCGCCAGTGGCGAGGTCCCACACCCGCACCGACCGGTCGAAGCTGCTGGTGACGGCATGCGGGCGGCCATCCAGCACCGCCACCGCCACTGCGGTCACGGCGCCGGTGTGACCGGCAAGCTCGCGGATCTGGGCGTTGGTGGTCAAGTCCCATACACGCACCGATCGGTCGTCGCCGGTGACGGCGTGCGGGCGGCCGTCCACCACCGTCACCGCCAACGCATTCACGCCGTTGAGACGGCCGGACCGCTGGCGGACCAGGTTGCCGGTGGTCAGGTCCCACACCCGCACCGACTCCTCGCGCTTGCTACCGGTGACGGCATGCGGGCGGCCATCCAGCACCGCCACCGCCACTGCGGTCACGGCGCCGGTATGACCGGCCAGCTGGGGACGGGCCTGGGTGCCGGCGACCAGGTCCCACACCTGCACGGTTCCGCGTTCGTCGCCGGTGACGGCGTGCGGGCGGCCGTCGATCACCGTCACCACCACCGCGCGTATCCCGTCCGGGTGGCCGACCAGCTCGCCCACCTGGGCACCGGTGGTCAGATCCCATACCCGCACCGACCGGTCACGCTCGCCACCGATGACGGCATGCGGGCGACCCCGCAGCACCGCCACCGCCACCGCGCACACCCTGTCGATGCGGCCGGACTGCTGGCGAACCTGGGTGCCGGTGGTCAGGTCCGACACCAGCATCCACTGGTCGTCACCGCCGCTGGTGACGGCGTGCGGGCGGCCTTCCAATACTGCCACCGCCAGCGCACGAACCCTGCCAGCGTGGCCGGCCAGCTGGGGACGGACCT
>NZ_JBSGFD010000197.1:3486-14810 GCF_053603215.1 Kitasatospora sp. NPDC004240
CTGGGTACCGGTGATCAGGTCCCACACCCGCACGGTTCCTTGTTCATCACCGGTGACGGCGTGCGGGCGGCCGTCCACCACCGTCACCGCCACCGCGGTCACCGCCACCGCGCGCCTCCAGTTGGTGTGACCAGCCCACTGACGGACCTGGGTACCGGTGATCAGGTCCCACACCCGCACGGTTCCTTGTTCATCACCGGTGACGGCGTGCGGGCGGCCGTCCACCACCGTCACCGCCACCGCAGTCACCCAGGCGGTGTGCCCGGTCAGCTTGAGGACCTGGGTGCCGGTGATCAGATCCCACACCCGCACCGATCGGTCGTCGCCCCCGGTGACGGCGTGCGGGCGGCCATCCAGCACCGTCACCGCCACCGCGGTCACCCAACTGGTGTGGCCGATCAGCTTGCGGACCTGGCTGCCGGTGATCAGGTCCCACACCCGCACCAACCCGTCTTTGCTGAGGGTGACGGCATGCGGGCGGCCATCCAGCAGCGCCACCGCCAGCGCGGTCACGGTGCGGCCAGGCAGAGTTCGGACCAGGGCCAGTGAGACCTGGCTGCCCGTGGCCCAGCGCACGCTCCAGTCGGCGTCGCCTGGCAGACCGGCTTGGAGCAGTGTGTTGCGGAAGCGCGCGGCATCCAGCGCGAGGAGCTGGCGGCGTGCCGCGGGTGGCTGCGCGTGGTGGACGCCCCAGGAGGTGCGATAGGCGGCGGCGTTGAGCCTGGCCTGGTCGGAGTGGAAGTGGGGCAGGGCGTCGGCAAGGGTATAAGGGTCGGCGTGCTGGAGGTAGTCGGCGTCGTTGAGAAGTTCGTCCAGGCGCCCGGCGTCGACTGCGTGCTGGGCGATGTGCCGCAGCAGATAACCGGTGGCGTGTTGCCACCGCAGGCGGTCGGCCGGATCCCGGGGGACGCATTCCAGAAGTTGATCGAACAGGCGTTCTGCTTGACCGGGTGGAGAGTCCGTCGTCAACGGGGAGCCCTTGCTGAAGGGAGGATTGGCAGGCTGGCGGAGCCAGTCGGCGAGGCCTTCGTGGAAGAGCCGGTAGAGGGTGGTGCCGTCATTGTCTATGTCGCGGCGTAGGTAGAAGCGTGCTTCTCCGTCCAAGAGGGCGTACAGGCCCCTCATGGACAGGGGAAAGCCACCGTCAATGGCGAAGGCTGCGGCGGCATGGGCCAGGACGCTTTCGGGCATACCCCGGCCCTGGGCGAAGGCGAGGGCCGTGAGCACCGGACGCAGGTGGACCTGGTCGGCGTGACGGTGCAGGTCGAGTTCGAGGAGGTCCGGCAGGTTGCGAGGCACGGCGCGGCCGAGCCCGACGGCTTCCTCAGGCGTAGCAGCGGGTGAGATGGCCAGGAGGTGGTGGACGTAGAGTCCCACGGTGAGGAACTCACCCCATTCCAGGGCCCCAGCGGCCTGATGCGGCTGTGCGACCAGGGCGTGTGAGGTAAGGGTTTCGGCGATCGTTTCGGCCAGAGCGTCCCGGACGGGCTTCAGGGTGCTGAGAGTGTAGGGGCCGTCGGCGGTCAGGAGATGTTTGGCGTAGGCGGCAACATCCCGGCGGACCTCCTGCGGTGGAACGGTGCTCAGGTCCGTGCACGCTCCGGCGGCCCGCGCCAGGTTGAGGAGCCGGTCGAATCGTGTGTCCGCGCGGGTGGCGACCAGCAGCCGCAGCCGGGCGTCGGCCGTCTGCGCATGCCGGGCGAGTGGGAGAAGCAGGGCGGTGGTGATGTCCTGAGGGTCCAGGGCTTCGTCGAGGGCGTCGATGACGATGGTGACCGGGGGTTGGCCGGGGGGCAGCAGGTCCAGCAGGTGCTGTGCCGGGTCCCCGGTAGTGTCGTGGGTTTCCTCGGTCGGTGGGGTCGGGGCGGCGGGGGTGGTGATGTGGCGCAGTTGGCGGGTCAGGGAGGCGATGATGTCGTCCAGGCCCAGGCGTCGTGCGTGGACGGCTGCGATTCGGTGGTTCTCGCCCGGTACGTGGTCGCCGAGTGCCGCCCATAGGGGGCGGGCGTGGCGGCGCAGGGCCGGGTGGGCGGCGCACAGGAGGATGCCGAGGAGTGCGGATTTGCCGGCGCCGGCTTTGCCGGTGACCACGCGCAGTCCCGGGGTGGCGGTGTCGTCGTCGAGCCAGGCGGTGAGGGTGTCGAGTTGGGGGGTGCGGCCGCTGAAGTAGCCCTCGTTCCAGTCGCGGTTCACCGGTTCGGCGCCGCCGGCGCGGCGCATGAAGTGCAGGGGGTCGGCGGCCCAGTCGGCCAGGCGGGCGATCTCCGGGGGCAAGTCCCGTGCCGGTTCGGTGCCGGTGCCGGGGGTGTGGGAGGGGTTGGGGAAGAACGGCAGCTGGGAGAGGTCGGCGTGGCCGGGGACGAGGCTGGTCAGAATCGACTGCGGTAGCCCGTTGGACTGTTCGGCCAGTTCGTCGACGGCGCGGCCGATGTCCCGCCAGACCGTGGCGGGTGGGATGTACCGCAGGGAGGGGTCGAAGCGGACCTCCAGGTCGCGGTACCTCTCCAGCACCTGCACCAGGGCCCGGCTCAGCCGGAAGCCGAAAGCCTGCTTGTCCGGTCCGGTCGCGGCCAGTACCCACGCCCGGCGTTTGTCCACGTCCATCCGCGAGTGCCAGGCGGTCACCGCGGCCTGCCCGGCGTAACAGACGTCCAGGACGAACAGGGTCATCGGCCGATGTTCCTCGGGGCTGTTCTCGATCCCGCTGATCCAAGCGCCCACCGACGGCTTCCGGGGCTTCCCGTCGCTGCCCAGGACGTGCAGCTCCTCGCTGAATTCGCCCAGTTCACCGTGTCCGACGATGTGCACGATCAGCACGTCGGCGTCCTCGGCCACGATGGCGGCCTCGACCAGTGCCCCGGGGTCCTTCTGCGCCTCCGCTACTGCGGCCGGGCGCCGGGTGTAGCGGAACTCCTCCAGGATCCCCGCGACCCTGTCGGCATGGACGGGGGCTTCCTCCAGGACGTCCAGGCCAAACCGCGGCGAGTCACCGTCCTCGGTCCGCGTCAGCGCGATCCCCAACGACAGCACCACGTGCCGTGGTCCGCCCGGGCCTTCCGCCCGCTCCACGCCCGACGCCACCGCTGCCCACCACCCCTCGGCTCTCTCGTTACTCGATCAGCGACGCGGTTCGACGATAGACACTCCACGCCTGCGTGGTGGCCGGATCACCCGGATCGGACGACGACTGATCCCGCAGGCGGCTGCGCGAAGCCGTGAAGGGCTGGCAGGATCGCCCGCATGAGGATTCTCGTCCTGGGTGGTGGCTGGTTCCTGGGCCCGGCGGTCGTGACCGGAGCGCTGGCACGGGGCTGGGAGACGACCACGTTCACGCGTGGACGGTCCGGCCACCCGGCGCCCGGCGCGATCGCGGTGCACGGGGACCGTGAGCAGCCCGAGGATCTCGCCCGGCTGGCTGAGCACGGTCCGTGGGACGCGGTGGTCGACACGTCCGCTTCCGCGTTGAGCCCGCGCGATGTGTTGGCCGGTGCCCGCGCTCTGGAACCGGTTGCCGGCCGGTACGTGTACCTGTCCACGGTGGCGGTGTACGAGGGGTGGCCCGAGGAGCCGCTGAACGTCGACTCGCCCGTGTGGGACGCTCCGGCCGATGCTGGGCCGGAGTCCGCTCCGCCCCCGGAGGGGGCGTCGGGCGTCAACCCCCAGTACGGCCGGCGGAAGGCCGGCACCGAGCGCGCGGTGACCGGGACGTTCGGCCTTGCCCGCACCAGCCTGCTGCGACCGGGTGTGATCCTCGGGCCGGGGGAGTACGTGGGACGGCTGCCGTGGTGGCTGCGCCGGGCGGAACGGGGTGGGCGGATCCTCGCTCCCGGTGATCCGGCGAGGAGTGTTCAGTCGGTGGACGTTCGGGACGTTGCCACGTTCGCGCTCGACCAGGCCGCGGGGGTCGGCCATCAGGTTCACAATCTGGCCGCGCCGATCGGCCGGGAGACGATGGGGGGTTTCCTTACGGCCTGCCTGGACGTGACCGGCAGCTCAGGGGAGCTGGTGTGGGTCGAGGACGAGATCCTGCTCGGCCGCGGTCTGCGTCAGTGGACGGAACTCCCGCTGTGGTGGAGTCACCCCGGTGTGTCGGTCATCGACCCGTCATCGGCGGTCGCGGCCGGCTTCCGCAGCCGGCCGCTCACGGAGACCGTCGCGGATACGTGGGCGTGGCTGGAGAAGGGCAACCTTCCGGTGCCGCACAGGCGTTGGGCGAAGCACGGAATCGACCCGGAGAAGGAGCGCGGCATCCTCGAGAGCGTGAGCTAACCAGCGCTCCCGTCGAGGGCGAGCCGCACCGCTCCCGGCCCCAGGGTCTGCGGTGCGGCGACCAGGGTGAAGTCGTCGATCCGTTCCGCGAGTTCCCGCGCGAGCTGGGTGTTCCGGAACGTCGGGGACACAAGCTCACCCCGGATCGTGTTGACCCGGCCGGCGAGGCCCGCTCCGCGCCACTCCCGAGGCAGGCTGAGGACCGGTCCGAGGGCGTCAGCGGCACCGTCCAGGTCGCTGCGCATCAGCAGGGCGGCGGCGAGGTCGGCACTGGCCTGCGGCGCCACGACCAGCGGCCTGGCGCCTGCGGAGCGAGCGGCGATCAGCTCCAGCGACCGCCGGGCCGAGGCCTCGGCGCCGGCACCGTCCCGCAGGAGCAGGAGAGTGGAACTGTTGCTCATGGCGACCCGCTCCGGGCTGAAACCGAACTTGCCCGCCACGGTGTCGTGGAGATCGTCCACGGCCGAACTGCGGTCGGCCAGGCTCCGCTCGATCGCGTGGTGAGCTTCCTCGGCGCGGCCGAGATGTGCGTAGGCGCGGGCGGCGATCGCTGCCAGCCGTGCCTTACCCGTGGCACCCACGCCGGGGAAGGACTGTGCCTGACCGATCTGGCGAACCGCCTGAGCGGGGTTGCCGCTCCAGTAGTACAGCACGGCGAGGTAGCCGTGGGCGTACGCCTGGAGCGGACCGTACTCGGCGACCTGGCCGTAGAGAGCGGCCGCTCGCGTCAGTTCGAAGGCGTTGGGCATGGAGCCGAGATCGAACGCGCAGGCGGCCAGCAGTGCCGAGGCCTGGCCGGCCACGAGGTACAAGCGTCCCCGCTGCGACAGGACCTGTGTGCGGTCCAACATCACCGTCGCGAGGCCGAGCAGTTCCTTCGCCTGCATGAAGATCATGTGGGGCGGTGTGGAACTCGTGGACCGGACCAGGCGCACCAGGTCGTCCTCAAGCTGGTCGAGGCTGAGATCGGGCAGCAACTGCGAGGCCGCTTCGGCGGCGTGGGCGCGGGCATCTCTTGCGGTCATGGCCAGTTCTCTCTCGTCGAGCACAGGATCCTGCGCTGCCTGGAGCGCTTGGACCTGGTCGTCGGTGCAGGGGGCGAGCAGCTCGTGCATGGGCCTGCCGAACATGCTCTTGAGGATCGCCGGTGCGGGGTGGTGGGGACGGGAGACGTCGCCGGCCCGCCACCGCTGGAAGCTCTTGTCCGTCAGGGTGACGTTCCTGAAAGCGATGTCGCCGGTCTCCCGATAGAGCTCAGACGCTACGCGCCGGTACTCGGCCTTGAAGGCCCGGAAGTCCAGCTCTTCGCGGGCGACTAACGCATCGAACAGATTGCTGCTCATCTGCGGTCCCTTCCGGGGCCGCAGCCCCAGCTACTCGCTGCTCGTCCCCTTGCCTACCACCGCTGGAACGGCGGCCGCAGAGGCTCATTCGAAGTGTCGGCGAACCGTCCGCGGTTTGTCTCGGGGGTCACCTGAATGGGAGCCAGTTGTCCCTGTTATGGGAGTGGTTATGTCCAGGCAGCAGGTCCACTGTTGATCCCCGCAAGCGAACCAGGGACGGGGCGTTCAGGCGCTCCTTTGAGGAGCGGTGCACATGGTGGGTGTCGAGCAGCGGGGATCCTCCCTGCGTCAGTGGCGGACCACGCTCACGGCCGTCCCCGAGACGGTTGCCGAGGCACGCCGGAACGTGCGTCTGGTGCTCAAGGGCTGGGGATGGGAAGGCGGAAAGGCGGACGACCTCGTGTTCATCTGTTCGGAGCTGGTGACGAATGCCATCCGTCATGCCAGCCGGCCGGGCGGCGAGGTCGGTCTGCGGGTCCAGGAGATCGGCGGCGACTGCCGGATCGAGGTTCTGGACGGCCGTCCCGACCTGCCGCTACCCCGTAGCCCCGTCACCCGGCTTGAGAGCGGCCGTGGCCTGATCCTCGTCCGCCAGCTCGCGGACGACATGGACGTGGCGACCACCGGCACGACCAAGAGGGTGTGGGCGAGGGTTGTGCTCGCCACCGATGAGCCGACGAGGAGCGCTCCGTGAAGACCATGATCAGGCACCTGCGGAGGATCGTCGGTCGAAACGACCGCACAATGTCGACGGCCCAGCCGCAGGGTAAGCCGCCGGCATTCAACGCAGGACCGGGCTCGGGCGTGTTCGTCCGGCAGCGCCCCTGGGTTCCCAGCGAGCCGTTCTGGTGCACGGTGACCGCCTACTACAGCTCAGGGCAGCCCCTGCGGCTGTGGAGCAGCGGTGCGCGGGACGTCCGGCTCGCTGCTCGCGAGCTTCAACGGCAGGTCCACAGACTCGCCGCGCAACTCGGACTCGAGCCTGGCACGGCGCCTGTCGCTTGGTTGGACAGCCGCGGTGGCATGGGCCGTGCGATGGACGACCTGGCTGCCGGACGCAGTCACGCGGTCACCTTCACGCATGACCTCGTGACCTATGTGCTCGCCGTCGAGCCCAGCGATGGCAGTGAGCCGAGACTTCCCGGCCGCGGAGTTCCCTGCCCCGCCTGACGCGAGAGCCACCAGCGATGCTGACGGCTGCTCCCCAGCCGCGCCCGTTCACACCCGTGCCGCCAGGCCCGCAAGCCTGCCTTGAACACGCAGCTGCCTGGGCAACCGCCTTCCAAACCGTCGGGCAGGCTCTCGTCGCTGCAGCCTCACGCGGAGAGCTGACGCGTGGCCTACGCGCAGTCCTCGCGCATCTGGTGATCTTCCACTGGAATCGCCTCGGCCTCCCGACTGCGGCCCAAGCCGCCCTCGCCCAAGCGGCCCGCGATCACATCCTCGGGTCCACAGCGAGGGACGAGTTGTGACTCCCTCCGACTGATCGGCGCTCAGCTTTTGGCGTTGAGCGCCGTTGAGTTGACCGCTGACACCACGCGCGGCTAGGCCGTTCCTCTCGGATCATCTGATCGTTGGTCTGGTGTGCCGTTGAGTGACGCGCAGTGGGCGCGCATAGAGCCGTTGTTGCCGGACCAGATGCCGAAGCGGGTGGGCGTTGGCGTGATCACTGGCAGGTGATCGACGCGATCGCCTGGAAGTTCCAGACCGGCTCGCAGTGGGTCCACCTGCCCGCCGAGTACGGCTCCTGGAAGGGCGCCTACACCCGGCTGAGGAACTGGGTGATCGACGGCACCTGGGAGAAGGTCTTCACCGTCCTGCTCGCCCAGGCCGACGCCGAGGCGACCTGTCGAGGATGCCGACAGCGCAGATATCTGGGTTGGCAGGGCACGTTGATTGCCGACGCGCCGGAAACGATTCGACGGAAGTGTTTGCGCGCCGGTCCACGATGCGGTCTGCGACAGACCAGAGGTCGGTGACATCCCGGTATGAACGGAACGGAAAACGGTGTTGCTGTCAGCGGCCCGTGATCCAAGGTTCTACTGGTGGGGTCCCGGGGTTTCCCGCGGCCCGGTCGGCGGCGATGATGGAGGCCATGATCGTCGCAGCCACCCAGTTCGCCCCGGTCGCCGGGGACATCGACGCCAACGTCCGTACCATCGCCGGGCTGATCCGGGCAGCCGGGGCCGACGGCGCCCGCATGGTCGTCTTCGCCGAGCTCGCCGTGACCGGCTACGAGCCGACGCTGATCCGGGACACCCCCGGCCTCGTCCTCACCGAGGACGACGCCCGCCTCGAACCCGTACGGGAGGCGTGCCGCGCGGGCTCGTTGGCGGCGGTCGTCAACGGTCCCGTGCACGCGGCGGAGGGCCGGCCCACGGTTACCTCGCTCGTCATCGGTCCGGACGGCGGACTCCTCGCAAGGTACGACAAGCAGCACTTGTACGGCATCGAGCAGGAGGTCTTCGCGGCAGGCGGCCGGGACGGCCGCTTCGAGCTGGACGGCACCCGGTTCGCGCTGGCCACCTGTTACGACAACCGCTTCCCGGAGCTCGCCGAGCGGGCCGCCGCCGACGGCTGCACGGTCTATCTGGCGAGCTCGGTACTCTCCGCTGACAACGACTCGTTCGAGAAGGTCTATCCGGTGCGGGCCAGGGAGTTCGGTCTCCACGTGGTGCTCGGCAACGTCCTGGGCGACAACGAGGACGGCGTGGGCTGCGGCGCCGCCGGCGCCTGGGGCCCGGACGGCGAACGGACCGCCGACGCGGGCACCGAGGCACCGGGTTACGTGCTCGCCGAGGTCGGCTGAACCGCGCGCCGAACAGTCGGATCAGGTGTGAGCCGCTGGCGTGCGGCACCGTCACGTCACCGAGGTCGACCGCAGCCTCCATGCCGGGCAGGCGCGTCTGCGGGACGAATGCCTGGGCCTTGCCCGACTCCACCAGGATCTGCGGCTTGCGGTCGGCGACGTAGCGCCTGACCTGCTGATACGAAACCTCGGCACCGCCGTGTGGTGTCCGGTTCGCCTGGTTGACGGGTTTGGGCGCTCCGCTACGGCGCCGGTGGGTCGTGCAGGTGGGCGAGGTGGTCGCGGGTGGTGCCGAGTTTGCGCAGGACGGCGGCGACGTGGTGCTCGACGGTGCGCGAGGAGAGGAACAGGGCGGCGGCGATGTCCTTGTTGGTGGCGCCGTGGGCGAGGAGGTCGTGGACCTGCTGCTCCCGGGGCGAGAGGCGCTCGCCGTAGCCGGCGCGGCCAACTTTCGGGGCGGGTGCCTGCCCGAGGGCTCTCAGCCGGTGTGCGCAGCGGGCCTCGTCGCTGGTCGCGCCGAGGCGCCGGTACACCTCGCTGCTGGTGTTCAGCCGGGTGGTCGCACCGGTCGGGTCGGTGGTGGCCAGGGCGGCGCCGGCCCGTTCCCCGGCGAGCGCGGCGGGGTAGGGGCGGCCCAGGGCCAGCCACTGGGCGCGGGCCTTGTCGAACTCGCCGGCCGCCTCCACGGGCCTCTCGTCCAGGGCGAGCAGGCCGCGGCACAGTGCGGCCTCCGCCGGCGCCCCGGCAGCCTGTCGGCCCGCGATGCCCGCGGCGTGCTGCCCGGCCAGTTCCTCGGCCCGGGCCCGATCGCCGCGTTCGAGGAGGATCTCGACGGCGGTGGGCACCAGGTCCCAGGAATGTGTCCAGCACTCGCGCCGTACCACGAAGCCGAGCATGTCGGGCGGGCCTGTGAGGGCCTGCCACGCGCCGATCGTGTCGCCCGCGGCCAGCCGGATACGGGCCAGGGCGGCGGCCGTGGGGATGCTCATCGTCACCGCCCCGTCCTGGGCCATTGCCGTCTCCAGATGGGCCACGGCCTGGGCGGTGCGACCCCGCGCGGCGGCGCTCACCCCCCGGGCGGTACCGAGCAGCCCGCCGGTGACGAGCGGGTTCGGCACATAACGGTGGCGGAAGTCCTCCACCTCCCGCTCGAAGACCTCCCACCCGCCCGACAGCCACCGCAGCAGGACCCGGTAGGAGTCGGTGTACATGACGACCATCGGCATGTCGTTGCGCACCGCCAGCGCGGCGGCCTCCGCCAGATAGCCGGCCGCCTCCTCGTCGTTCCCCCCGTAGACCGCCGTCTCGACGGCATTGGCGAGCGCCATCACGGTGCCGCGGACCATGTACGGGTTGTCGTGCACCCGGGGCAGTCCCGCCAGAACGGCCGCCGCCCGCCCGTCATGGCGATCGCCCAACACGTCCAGGTAGTTGAACGTCACCACCGAGCGGCTGTCCTCGTCCTCGCTGTCCGCGACCAACGCCATCGCCCGCTCCAACTGCGCCATCTGCTCGGACGCGGTGCCGCCCTCCGGGGCGTGGGAGGCGAGGATCGCCAGCACACGGGCCAACAGCTCCGGCGGCCCCTGCTCCAGCTCCGGCACGGCCTTCCTCAGTTCCGCGATGCCGGCCTGGTCCCCGCCCAGGTTGTACATGATCATGCCCATTCTGCTGCGGATGTCGCCCCGGGTGGGGGCCGGCAATCCCGGGGTGGCCAGGATGCGGCGCAGCGAGGCGACGGTGCGCTCGTAGTCCGTGCCGTACCTCGTCGCCCGGCTCAGCGCGAGGGCCACACGCGCCACCCGCTCCGGTGCCAGGCCCGGCTGCTCCAGCACCTGCCGCAGCAGCGCCGCGGCCGTGCCCGAGTCGCCCATCGACTCCGCCTGGGCGGCCGCGGCCTCGGCCTGCTCCAGCCACCCCTCCACGTTGCCGGTCTGCCGCAGGTGGTGGGCGATCTGCACCAGCGGCGGATCGGGCAGTTCCCGCAGCGCCTCCACCGCCCTGCGGTGCAGCCGCATCCGTACCGGGCCGGGCAGTGACTCGTACACCGCCCGGCCGGCCAGCACGTGGGCGAAGCCGTAGTGGTCCGGGCCGAGCTCGTGCAGCACCGAGCCGGCCAGCGCCTCGGTCAGCGCGTCGGCCGCCTCCTGTTCGTCCGGCAGAGCGGCCATCCGCCCGAGAAGCCGCTCGGAGGCCGGCACCGCCAGCACCGCGGCCCCGCCCGCCAGCGCCACCGCCCCGGGCGGCAGCCCGGCCAGGCGCTGCCCGATGATCTCCCGCAGGCTCCTCGACACCCCCAGTGCGGTCAGCGCCTGCGCATCCGGCACCGCCGGGCCCGTGGAGGCGAGGGTCAGCAGGTCCTCCTCGACCACCAGCGGCAGGCCACCGCTGCGCTGCAGCAGGGCCCTGACCACTTCGGGCGTGGCCCGCGCGCCGAGCACCCCGCGCGCCATCGCCGCCAGGTCCGCCTCGGCCAGCGTGTTCAGTGTGATCTCCGTGCCGGCCGTGCCCGCCGGAAGGCTGTAGGGGGCGCCGAGCAGCGGCATGCCTGGTGGCAGGTCCTCGGCGCGGTAGGTCAGCAGCAGCCTGGCCCGCGCGGGCAGGTCACGGGCGAGGAGCAGCAGCAGGTCCCTGGTCGCCTCGTCGGCCCAGTGCAGGTCCTCCACCACCAGCACCACCGGGGCGACCGCGGCGAGTACGGCGCGCACCCCGGCCGCGACCGTCGGACGCTGCCCCACCGCCTCCGGGTCCCCGGCCGGTTCGGGGAGGAAGTTCGCGAGGTCCGGCACCAGCGCCGACAGTGCCCCCGCCACCTGGGGCAACGGCCCCGCCCGCGCGGCCTGCGGAACGGCCGCGCGCAGTGCGTCGGCCACCGGGCCGAACGGCAGCGGCTCACGCAGCGG
>NZ_JBSGFD010000198.1:0-14787 GCF_053603215.1 Kitasatospora sp. NPDC004240
CCCCCAACCCGATCGGGTTGGGGGCCTCACCCATGCCACCACCTGCTGCTAGGTAAGCGGGCCTTCCTCGCTGATAGCGGTCAGAAACAGGTCCAGCGACGCGGAGTAGACGTGTACCGCGGTCCGCGCACGCCCTACCATCCGGAGGTCGTTGGGCAGGCGGTAGGCAACTTCGTAGACGGCAGGGCTCACACGATGACTGGCCTGCCGCCCCGCCGGCACATCGCCTTCGCGCCGAATGAAGAACGCTTCAGCGAGCGCCAGTTGGGCCTCGGTGTCCGCAGGAAGGTAGATGCGCATGGCGGCATCGACGTACTGGGCGACCGTCAACGGCCGCCCGCTGGTCTCGCGGTCCTGGGCGACCCGGGCGTTGAGGGACGCAACAAGATCCGGGGCGAACCGGAACGGCATGGTCCGCCACTGGTTCTTGCCCAGCTTCAGATCCATCGTGCTCTCGGTCCAAGAGGTGAGCACAGCCTGACGAGCGGCCCCGGCAGCAGGCCGACGGGCGCCGCGCCGCGGACGGGAAGCCGGAGTGGCTACCGGATCCGGCACGGGGGCGGGCACCTCAGAATCGCTGGTCGGCACAGCGGCAGGGGCCATGGCCAGCGCCTCGTGCGTGTCCGAGTCAAGAACACCCGAAACAGGACCGGCGTCAACCAGCGGGACGCCCTCGTCCGCCACGGCACCGGAAGCCACCGCTGCGATCTCGAGAGCCTCATCGGCGGCAGTTCCCGCACTCGTTGGCGGGGCCACAGGAGCCTCGGAAGCCACAACCGCCGAGGCCTGCGCCATAGCCTGACCCGGGTCCACCTGCACAGTGACACCAGGCAGTTGCGTGTCGCCTCCCGGCGTCGGCGGGCCCACCTCAACTGCCTCGGGGCGCCGAGAACCGACCGGCACGGAAGCAGCGGCCTCTTCGCCCCTGCCCTGCTCCGGCTGAGCTTCAGCCGCTACCGACGGAATGTGAGGCATCAGCCAAGGATTGACAGCGTCAGCCGCACCCAGACTCGGCACCGGCATGCCATCGGTACTCGCAGCCGGCTGGGCGGGAACGACAACCGCCGAAGTCTCCATCGGTGCTGCGACAGACGCTATCGGCCCGGGCTGCGTCTCGGCTTCGCTGGCGGCCTGGGCGGCTTGGCCGACGAAAGACCGGTCAACGATCTCATCGACGTCCCCACCGAACACGTCAGCGCCGCGCTGCTGGCGGGCAGCCTGAGCCCGCGCGGCAGCACGCCGCGCAGCCGGAGTGGTGGAGAGGCCGGCGACCTTCTTCTTCGGCTTCTCAGGCATCGACTTCCTCGAGCGTGGCGGGGCTCGCGATCTCCCACTCGTCGGACGGGGCGTCGATACGCTGGAGAATCTCCTCCACCAGCGCCGTGTAGCGCTTGCCCGGCGGGTGGTTGGGGAACTGGACCACGACGGGACCAGCAGGGCCGAAGCAGTCGGAGATCCGCACGTCGCTGCGAATGTCCGTCTTGAACGGCTTCAGACCCTTGCTCACCATGCCGTTTATCACGAACACGTCCTGAGCGGTCCACTTGGACTCCGAGTTGGAGTCGTTGAGGAGCACACCGAGGAACTGAGGGTTGCACTCGCCCCGGGTGAGCTCGCTGACCTTCTCCACGGTGGGCTTGATGACCAGGGCGCCCTTGACCGTCTGACGCTGGGGGTTCATCACCGTGATCACGAAGTCGGACGCTGCGTACGCAATGGCGTTCAGCGACGACATCGAGGGCGGGGTGTCGATGATGACGAAATCCACCACCCCCTGCAGGTGCTCGAGCAGCATGCGGCGCAAGATTGGCGTGGTGGTGTACGGCTGCGTGATGAGCGCGTTCTGGGCCGCGGTCATCGTGCTCTCCTCCGAGGCGACGAGGAAGAGACGGCCGGCTCCCTCGAACTCCCGCAGGACGTCGCTCTGGTCGAACATGATCTCGTTGAGCGGCCGGATCGGGATGCCCTGCAGGGCGTGCTGGAAGGTCAGCCCGAGCGAGCGCATGATGCGATCTCCCTTGAGCTCCACTCCTATGGCCTCGCCGGCCTGCGCCTGCGGATCCAGATCGACGATTGCCACATCGAAGCCGGCCATGGCCAGCCGCGCCGCGACATTGACCGTCGTGACGGTCTTGCCGATGCCGCCCTTCTGACTCGCGATCGCAATCACGGTCATGGGGCGATCCAGCAGGTCGTCGCCCTGTTCCTCGTCGGGCAGCTCCTGTACTGCCTGCTGAACGTCCGCCACGGTCTCGCCCCTTGTACTCGCCACGTTGAACTGGACGCGTCGCGGCAACTCCCCCGCCGAAGAGGCCGGCCACGAATCGGGCAAAAACCCGGATCCGCGCCCCATATGCCCTCCGAGCTGCACGTTAGCGCCCGGCCCGGGTCGAATTTGTGTTACGACGCGACACGACAGTATCAGCAGGTGCGGCCGCGGTGGAGGGGTTCCCCTGTGCGCGTGTCTCCGAGCGTGCCCAGATGGGCGGTTTGCTGGGCGATACAGCAAGTCCTGGTGTGGCTAGAAGGATGCGTGAAGGAGTACATGCAGAGGTGGGTTGCTGTGTTGCTACCTGATTCGACGTGTACCTCGATACGTCCATAGGTCCAGACAAACGTCAGAGCATGCGTGCTGGAGTGCCTGCGCCAGTGAGTGCCAGCAGGCATGCGTGAGGACGTGCATGAGCGTAGGAATGCCTGCGAGAAGACATATGCCCTTACTCGCGTGCATGCGTGCGGGCATAGCTAGCTATCCACAACCATGGCTGCGTATGGACATGAGTGCGCACGTGGGAAGGTGCCTCCGTCGAGGCGCATGTGCATATCTGGATAAGAGTACGCATCGCTACAGGCATGCATACCGAGATGCATGCGTAGATGCATGCGTCTGTACGTGCATCCCTACAGGCATGCCTACAAGGATCCATACTTGCATATATGCCTAGCGATTTGCATCCATACAAGACTCAATACCTGCCTACATGTACGTCTTCCTATGCCAATCCCGCTCAACCTCAATACCGATGAACATCCCCAAGTAGCTACCGTCTTCTCGACCGATATCAGTTCTGGCGTTACTATCGGTCAACGTTCATACCTAAAGACTGACTTGCCGATTGATCTACCTACAAACTGCTCCCGGAAGCCTGACTGGCGTCCCGATACTATTCATACTTACCGGCCTACTTGCCTCCCTACAAAGTTCCCGCCTCGAAGCCTCCCGTTCCGGCGCTCGCCGGAGCGGTGACCAGCCTGCGAATCCATACCTGTATGCCTACAACTGCAGGTAGAAGGCATGGAAGACCCTTGCGACCAGCCGCGACGGCCTCGCTGCGGGAGCAACTAGGGCAGGTGCATGCCAGAAAATGGACCGTGCGGGGCGACGGGAGTCGAGGCCACAGGGGGAGTAGGCCAGCCTCCGCGAACTCCCCAGATCATGTGAAGGCAGTGCGGCAAAGCAGCAGGACGGAGTCACACCGAGACGCCATCTGCGGTGAATATGCCCCCCAAAGACGCAGACCTCGGACCGCCCCCAGATACGAACCGCTCCCACCCAGGCGCCACTCGGCGTTGGGCTCGATTGACCATAGCCGTCCATCCCACTGCGTCAGCCAGGCCTCAAGGACGATGCCAGACGGGCTGAGGCGAGAAAGACAAACGGTGCACGCCGGTGCCGACGCCGCACCGAAAGGAGCCTGGACCAGCGGTCCCACAAGCGCCGATGTGACCAGCAGAGCAGGCACGCCACCTGGCCTGAACGTGGCGCCCGCGTCTCTTTGCCCAGCCGTTCTTTCCCTTCAGGCGCCATGTGAAGTACAGGGACAGCCCCGGATGAGAGCGCCGATTGCATGAGGCCCAGGCAGACTCACACACGGGGTGTGCGGGCGCGTGTGCCCATCGACTCCCAGAAACTCCTCAGATCTCGGCCAGGCATGTCCTGCCAGGGAGCGCGTCGGTGACCGAGGTCAGGTACCCACGCAGGGTGCCGATCGAGCAGCGCTTGCTGCTGTCGGCAGAACAGTTCGCCGAACTCGGTCGTGACCTGTTCGCCCTTCGCTGGGTACGGACAGAGCCCGAGGGGGCAGTCCCTGAGACACGTGGCACCCGGCTGCCAAGGCATGGCCTCGCCGACTGTCCGTTCTGGATAGAGCGCCCTGCGATCTAGGGTCAAGCAAGGTGGCAGCGTAGTTGTGTTCGTTCTCTCCAGGTATGCCTCCACCTGTGAGGGGCTGCCTTGCTCGGACAGGTTCAGCAGCAACACGACGTCGGCAAGGAGCTGCTGCGCCCGCGGGTCGAGGACGGTCCAGCCTGCCGAGAGAGGGATCCACAGGTCGCGCCCCGGGTGGACGCGGCCGTCTGAACGCGATCCGAGGTTCTTCGCGACGCGCTTCTCGTCGATCCAGAGGAAGTGCTCGGGCTGGCCGGTCTCGAGCGCGAGGAGGGCCAGCTCGGCGGCGCGAGCGACGAACGGGTGCAAAGCGCGGCCCTGCCTTTGATCCTGCAAACGGTCGCAAGCGGTAGCAGCCGCGCTGGCCATCCTCAGCCAACGACTCACTGTCTTGTGCGGACCGAAGCGGTGATGATGCTCGTGGGGAGGAGCATAGCCAGGCCCCTGCCCGCCACTCCTGTACGGGAGTTCCCACAGGCACAGTGCATGGATCAGGGTCATCTGGGAGAGCCAGAACCGGGTCCGAGTCAGCAGGGTCTCCGCCTGGGTGATCAGGTACCAGCGGGCCTCCTGGTTGGTGGCCGGATGGTGCCAGCGACGGTTGGCCACGGTCCTGAGCCCCCGCGCGAGCGCAACCTCGAAAGTCAGCGGCAGGAGTGCTGCGTCGCCGACGGAGCCCTCCGGGTCTCGGGGTTTCAGCCACAGCTCCATGTACTGCACGGCCTCACCCAGCCGATAGTCTCCGACGGAATCCACGATCATCGGCGCCAACCGCGCCCCGGTGCCGTACTCGCGCCTGACCTGCCCCCAGGCGCCTTCCAGCTCGCCCACGCGAGCCTGGTACTCATCGCGATACTCCTGAGGCGTGCGAGGTGCGCTCCGCACGGAAGGCCACTGTGCGCGAAGGGCATCCAGGGCCTGGTGGTACCGCTCGACAGGGCCCTCAGCCTGATATTCCGCATGGTGGAAGCGGGTCAGCAAGTGGTCCAGAGCTTCACCGCCACCGGAGCCGACTTCCTGCGCAACCTCCAGCCCCAGCGCCTGGCGGGGCTCTCTCGCCGCGATCTCGAAGAGCTGCCGGTAGGCCGGCGGAGGCGCATCGGCCGGCCAGCGCTGTTCCTTCCGCAATCGGGCGATGGCACGCAGCACCATCCCGAACCGGCGAATCAGTCTGAGCTGGGCCTCCTCGAGTGTCTTCGGGTCCCCCTTGGTGATCGTCTGCCAGCGTTCCAGCACCACGTCGGCCAAGTGCTCGTGGATGGACAACGCGCACTCCGGACTGCGCTCCTGCGCGTACAAGTCCACTTCCAGCGCAGCAGAGTAGAGGTCCAGCGCTCGGGCATCTCTCCACCGCTCTGCCGAACAGCGGAGGCTTTCGGCGATTCTTTCGGACGTTATCGGGTCGTCCGCGCGGGATTTCAGCACCACGGCGTCGAGCAGGTCGCGCCCAGCGTGGTTCGCCAGCGAGTCCTCCAGCCAGTTCGGTACGGAACCCAGGTGTCGTGAACCGAGATACGCCTGAACCGGCCCTTGCCGGAATCTGATCCGGTCCCCGGACGCCTCCACCAAGCCGAGCTGCTCCGCCCTCGACGCATGCAGTGCGAGCAGGCCCAGCGGTATGTCCGCTACGCCGTGCAGCTTCCGCAGAGCCTCCTGAAGTGGGCCTGGGCTGAGGTGGGCTTCGGTGCTCGGGGAGTCCACCTGGTCGAAGGCCACCTCTCGGCGATTCCGGAGGAGCCCGATCGTGGCCAGCACGGCGATGGTTCGGATGGTGGTGTCGCGCTCGCTCTCACTGAGCGCCATGTCCTCGTGAAGGCGGCCCGTGATGAGGGCCTCCTCCCAGGCCCTCAGCAACTGCAAGCGAAGCTCTGATTGTCCGTCCTCAGGCGGTGGCAGGTTGCTGTGTCCGCGAGCGAGGACCTCCAGCAGGCCGTTCAGCCGCAGCTGCAGGATGAGCTGGAGGTACAGCGGGGACTCGGCGATGCCGGCGCCCTCGGCAAGCCAATCGAGCCGGGCGTTCTGCGGATCCAGCCGACCCGCGATTTCATCACTCACCGTCCCCGCATCGAGCGGTTCGAGGTCGATGACAACGGCCTGGGGACCCAGGTCGACGACAGCAGCCCCGGCAGCTTCAAGTGGGGCATAGAGGGTGTGCGGCCGGGTTGCGATGACGAGCGGCAGCTTCTGCTTCTCGGCCCGCTGGATGGCACGACGGATGAGATGGTTCCGATCGCGCCGCTGGTTGCCCTCAGTAAGCGCCGACTCCAGACCGTCCGCGAGTACGACCACCCGGCCGTCCTTGCAGAGCTGCCGCCATACCTTGCGGCATTGTTCCTCCGAGAGCAGCGCGCCCGGGTCAGCCTCTTCGTAGAAGCGTCGTTCGGCGAGCGCCCGGAAGTCCAGTCCTGTATCGGCGTTTGCGACGTCCCGAAGCCTTATCGGGATGGGTACCCGACGCTGCCCTGCCAGGACCTGGGTGAGCTGGACCAGTACTGCGGTCTTCCCCGCCCCTGTGCTCCCCACCAGCAGACAGGGCCTCCTGGCGTTGCTGTCCCGCAGCCATAGCGTGATGACCTCGCACAGGTCCTTCCGACCTAGTACATGCTCGACGTCACCTTCCGCGGTCAGGACCAAGTCCTGCGGCCGACGTTTGGCCTTTTTGATGATCGGCCGGCGCAGCCTCCAGTACCGGTACAGAAGGAAGGCTGTCGTGGCTACCGCGATGGAGAAGAACGGCGTGACGAAGCTGAGAACAACGCCGCAGGCACTACCGGTTCGAACGCACCGCTCCTCGACGAAGCCCTTGTCGCCGCGGACCACCACGATCAAGGAGGCACCGACGAACCCGAGGAACAACACGGCCGGGATCGCCACAAGGTACTTCCGGGCGGATGACCACGTGAAGGAGTTCCCTGCCCACGCAATCCTCCGACGCGCCACCCACCGCAGATGAGCGGCCCGGAGCCATCGCCGCATCTGCCAGCCGGCTAGCGAGCGCAGACGCTGCGACCAGGTCAGCGGCCGCATGGTGCGCGCCTCTAACTGCCTCTCGGAACTCCGCATGACGTCACCCACCGTGGTCACGTAGCCACTCGTGTGCGTTGAGCGTCTCAATACCATCGAAGTCACCAACGCGACGGGCTGCAACTCCACCCACGCGGGCCAGCGGACTACCACGCGGACAGGCCAGCTCTGGGGCAAGTTCGACCTTCAGAACGAAGCCCGCCAACGGCGAACTGCTTGCAGTCCCGGAGCACCGCGAGTCACCCCCACCGTGCAACGACCGGCCAGCCGCCCGTTCGATCTTGAGCCCCCTGCAGGGACTCCCGGCCCGATGCCGGCCTCAGGAGATCGGCTCCAGGCGGTCCGCGAACACGGCACGTAGCCGGGAACGGGTTCTTGACAGCTCGCCTCACCCTGGCCTTCCGACAAATCAAGGTCAGCACATCCAGGCAGCGGCCAGCCGACAGCACGGACTGGTGACCTTGGCTCCTCCGCGGACTCTGAGAGGAGCCAAGCCAGTGCCGAAACCGCTGCTCGTTCGCCCCCAGCGAGCAGCCGCCTTCGCCGAGAACCAGGTCCCACTCGGCCACGGCAAAAGGATGACCGCGTCACAGCCAGGACAGAAGCCACGTGCGCAATAGGGTCGCCCCGACATCACGGCCGACCGGGAGGCACAGGGTATGGCAGGCGCCACAGGACCGACGATGGACTTCTCCAGCCGCCGCCGCTCCATCTGGGACATGCCGGACAGCGAAGACCTGCAAGACGACGAGAGCAGTGCCACCAGCATCTCCGTCCCGCTGAGCATGCTCTGGCCAAACCCCTTCAACCCCCGGCTCGTCTACGACGACACCGAAATCGACGCCATGGCCCAATCCATCAAGGTCGAAGGACTGCTCCAGGACCTCATGGTCGCCGAAGTCGGTCCGTTCCTCACCTACTGGACGCAGCGCCTGGTGACCCTGCCCGCGCTGAAAGTCGAGCTCCTCGAGCCGCTGGCCTCTGCCCGACCGGACGACTACGTCATCCTCATCGGCCACAACCGGCATCCCGCCTGCGCACGAGCCGGCCTCGAAGCAGCCCCGTGCCGTATCCGGAACGACAAGATCGATCGCGCCCGGGTCCTCGCCCTCACCGAGAACCTCCGGCGAGTGAAGCTCAACCCGATCGAGGAAGCCGTCGGATTCCAAGGAGCGGTCGAAGACGGCCTCACCCAAGCCGACATCGCCTCTCAGGTCGGCTGCAGGCAACCCCACATCTCTCGGCGGATCAAGCTCCTCCACCTCACCGACGATCTCCGCGACGCCGTCATGGACGGCACCCTGCGCACCACGGACGCGGAAGCCATCGCCGGGGCGCTACCGAACCAGGACAGCCGCCAACCCCACGTCCTCGCGCTCATGCAGGCCGAATCGGTCAGCGCCGCCGTCGCACTCGCCAAGCTAGCCGCCGCCGAGCGCCAGACCTCCACCCCTGACGTGCCTCCAGTACCGGCGGACCCCACCGCACCTCTGCCCGATCAGCAGCACACACCGGACAGCGGGCCTGGCCGGCCCGACCAAGCCCCCTCCCAGCCCGGCCACCCTCACACCGTCCCGCCGGCGCACACACCTGAGGACGACGCTCCAGCCACCTCCGACAACGCCGAAACCCTTGACCCGGGACACGACACAGGCGCCGACGCCCGAGCCGCAGCCTGTCGCCTCCTCCTCAACGCCAGCGCCACAGCAAACCCGCGCGAACTCCTGCGACTCACCAGCTGCGCCTTGCTCCTCGCCGACCCCAAAGCCCATCGTCTCGCCTGGACATGGCTCAACCCCCAGCAACCACCACGAGCCGCCCCGCCCCACCCGCCCTTCGTTCGCCACCTCCCCATGCCCAAGCAAGCGCAGCAGGCAGCCCACGCCACAGCCCTGGCAACCCTCGAACGGCGCGTCCGACAGAACCCCCGCCCCTGGGAAGCACCCGACCAGATCTACATCGAGCACCTCATCCGCCACGCCGGCTACCAGCCCAGCCCGTGGGAAGCGGCACACCTGCGCACACCTGCCGCGCCCACCGATATTCCGACGGAATAACAGCCCCAGGAGACCCCCGTGCTCCCCCACCAGCCACTCACCGACAACCCTCACCCCCGGGCCTACGCCTTCTCCGGCCAGTCCGGAGGCGCCGGCAAAACCCAGGGCGTCGTCAACCTCGGCGTCGAACTCGCCAACCGCGGCTACCGGGTCCTCATCTGGGACATCGACCCCCAACGCAGCGCATCCCACCTCCTCGGCTACCAAGACCCCCCACCCGGTCACGCCACGCTCTTCCACGTCCTCACCGGCGACACCAAACTGCTGGAAGCCATCGTCCCCGCCCGCTACCGCAGCGCGGCCGGCCACACCGATGACGCCTTCACCGTCATCCCCAACCTCGACCTCGTCCTCGGCACCCCTGAGATGGCCGACGCCGAGGTCACCCTCGGAAACGACCCCGCCGGCATCCTCTGGCTGCAGAACATCCTCGACGAACAGCTCCCCGCTCACCGCTGGGACGTCATGCTCTTCGACTGCGGTCCAACCCTCGGCATCCTCCTGCTCTCCGTCGTCCTCGTCGCCCCCGACGTCATCGGCTGCGTCAACGACGAGTACAAGTACGTCATCGGCCTCACCGACCTCGAAACCACACTCGCCCGCGGACGCACGAAGCTCCGCCGCCTCGGCTTCCAGGCAGACATCACCCGCATCCTCGCCACCAACATCCCCCTCGACAGCCACGGCAACGTCGACCGCAAAGCCGGAGCCATCACCGACGACGTCATCAAGACCCTCCGAAGCCACCCCGACTGGGCACCGCGTCTACTCCCCCTCGTCAGGCGCAGCATCAGGTTCAAAGAGACGATCGTGAAGCAGCGCCCCCTGCGCTTCCACGCACCCACCAGCCCCGCCCTCGAAGACCTTGCAGCAGTAGCCGAAGCACTCGGCTACCCCAGACGAAACTCCACCCGGCGACGGACCTGACATTCCGTTGGAATAGCGCAGTGCGGAAAGGCAGCCGGCTTGGCCAATTCAGACCCAAATCCTCAGCAGAGGAAGCAACCTCCAGCCGGCACACTCAAACACCGGCCCCAGATCCACCGTCCTTCGCGAAGCAGTGCGCCAGCAAGCACGCCGCCGCACCGGCTGTCCCCGCGGACCCGGCCGCCACCCGCAACCCGGACCGGCCGGGCGCACGACCGAACCCGATGCCGCACCTGGTTCAAGGGACCCCAATGACCGTGAGGCCAGAGGCCAACGATCGCCGCCATCCGCCCAACCAGACGCCGCAGCACTCGGCCACGCCAGGAACGAGGCCACGCTCGGGACGCCCCAGTAACGCACAGTGAAGCATCGCCCCACCCCGCCCGCCTGGCTGACACTCCCGCCACCATCCGGTGCGCACCCCGAGCCCACCACCTGCGCACCACCAACCAGCCGCTGCGCAACCCCCCTGCGCACATCGATGCCACCCGCTGCGCAGCACCTGAACCGCGCCACCGACCCTCGGCGCACCCTGCGCACCCTAGATGCGCTCAACGCGACTGCACGTGTCCGCCAGGGCATGCCTACAACCCGCCCCCAGGCCACCGGATGCGCAGCCCCCGTAAAACCACTGCGCTTCCCAGCCCCACCCATCCAGAGCCGCCACACAGCAGTGCGCAGCCCGCGCCGCTGAGAACATGCAGGTCAGGCAGGTGGTGCGCAGGCCGGTGGTGCGAGCTGCGCAGCATCAGTGAAAGGACCCTGCGCACCCCACCGGGCTGTTCCGCACAGATGCTTGCCCGGCCTGCGCCGCAGCTGCCCGGCGCTGTGCGACCTGCGCGCAGCACCGGCCTGCGGTGCGCACCGCCAGAGGCCAGGGCGCGCACCCTGGGCCGCCAGGTGCGCAGGCGGGTGTGCGCAGCAGGCAGGCCAGGCCTCTTGCCGGTGCGCACCGTCCCTCCCTACTAGGGGAACTTCACAGCCGGCTCCAGAGCGCCGGCTGCGCAGAAGCCGTGTCTCCACGGATCCACCTGCGCAGAGAGTGATCTCACCATGAGTGACCGTCGAGGAAACCTTGATACCTACGCCGGGGCCTCGAGCTCGGCCCGCCGAACCCTCAACTTCATGGGAAGGTCCACCCGCTGCCAGCCCTGCTGTCCGCCCGGCCCGGTCCGCACACCCAGCCAAGGACAGCAACGCCGCCGTGCCCAGACAGCCCTCGATGCCCGACCTGCCCCTTCCACCGGCGCGACGTGTCGGTACTGCAGCCACCGGCCCGCCCGGACAGCCCCCGGAATGTGCCAATTTGTCACGCCCACGCAAGCGAAATTCGATAAGGAAAGCCCCGACATGAAAAGCTGTCCCCTCGCGATCAAATCAAGACAGCCCGGGAGGAGACACAGTGGCCAGGCCCAAGCTGACCGGCATCCACATGTTCCTAATCGTCATCGTCGCCATCGCCTCGGTGACCATCGCCGGCATCGGCTTTCTCGGCTCCTACACCGCCGTCCGCGAACTCGCCGTCCAGCAGGGATTCGGCCGCTTCTCCACCCTCTTCCCCATCGGCATCGACGTCGGCATCCTCGCCCTCCTCGCCCTCGACCTCCTCCTCAGCTGGCTACGCATCCCCTTCCCCCTGCTGCGCCAGACCGCATGGCTGCTCACCGCCGCCACCATCGCCATGAACGCGGCCTCCGCCTGGCCGCGCCCGCTCGGCGTTGGCATGCACGCCGTCATCCCCCTCCTGTTCGTCGTCATCGCCGAGGCTGGCCGCCACGCCATCAGCCGACTCGCCAAGCTCACCGACAGCCGACGCATGGAGTCCGTGCGCTTCATGCGCTGGCTGCTGTCCCCCCTCCGGACCTTCGCCATGTGGCGACGGATGCAGCTGTGGGAACTCCGCTCCGTCGACGAGGCCGTCCGCTTGGAGCAGCTGCGCCTCGCGTACGCGCTGCTCCTTGAAGACGAGTACGGCAAGGACTGGAACAAGACCGCCCCGCGGTCAGCGCTGTTGCCCCTGCGCCTGGCCAAGCTGGGCGTCCCTATCTACACGACCGCCGGACAGGGATTGGCTGCTGCGGGACTGTCGGACAGCGCCTTCGGGGGACTGTTCAGTTCGGCTCCGTCCGACCTCGCTGCCAAGGAGACCCCGACCAGTCCGGCCAGGATCCCGTCGCCCTCTGCCAGGCCCGAGGTCACGGCGGCGCCCGTGTCGTCTCCCATACCGGATGAGAACGCCACCCAGCCCGCGGCCCGCATCGTGTCCCCGCGTCGTGAGGATCCCGATGAGGTCGATGCTGGACCCGTTGCCACTACCCCGGATCCCTCGGTTGCCGAGCGGGACGGGGAAGACGGTGCCGACATCACTGAGCCTGGTGAGGTGCCAGTCGCACTCGAAGCCGCGTCCACGTCGGAGCCGCCCGGTAGGGATGAGCCCACTGAGGGGGACGCCACTTCAGGCGTCCTGACCGCTCCCGTGAAAATCGAGACCCCGAGCGCACCGGCGAGCCTGGAGGACGGGCAGTCGCGCGAGGACCAGCTCTACTTCTTCTACTGCCGCTACGTCGAACGACACGGCCAGTACCCCGAGAAGCACCTGTTCGCCGACTTCATCTACCGCGAGTTTGGCCAGACTGGCCAGAGCGGGACCGGGCCCGTCAGTGTTCAGTCCCTGCGTCGCTACTGGGGGAACCTGGAAGGCCGCTACCGAGCCGAGCGCGGCGCCGCCCCGGAACTGCTGCATACTGCAGACAGGTAGGGCTTCCAGGAGGGACTGGTTACCCTTCGCGAGGTTGATCGGCAGCGTCTGCGAGCGAGCCTGCCCGCCTGAGGCCGCTGCCCTGCGGCAGGTGTACACGAAAGGAGTCTTTGGCCCCGGCCCAACCGAGGCTCGACCTGGAGGACACGCTGGTCTAGCGCCGAGTTCGCTGGCGCCCAGCGAGCCGTCGATGGCCTTCCGGCTAACGCTGTGGGGAAGGGCTGCGGGCAGCAGACCTGCCCGCCGATCCTGATCAGGCGTGTGAACGGCTGCGTTGGAGAAGCTCTTGTCCGGCCGGGCCCGACAGCTGTGGCATGCCCATGCCCGCGGCGACCATTACCTGGCCGGCCAGCGGGCAGAATCCGGCCCGGCGCAGCGCGCCGAGGACCTGCTGCCCACCCTGGAGGGTGCGCAGGCGGGACGGGGCGGTGGCCACGAAGCAGGGGCCGGCGGCTGCCGCCCGGGCGATAGCCTCGCCGAGCAGGAGAAGGTCGAGGTCCTGGACGGCCCAGTCGGCGGCGATCGAGTAGGCGTCCAGCACCAGCAGGTCGCCGATGACGGCCCGCGGGCCTTTGCCCAGGCACTCGCGGACCACGGGTGCCAGGTGGTGCTGTTCGTTCCGGCGGGTGAATACCTGTTCGGCCACGGCGATGAGCACATCCTGGTCGAGCGCCGGTTCGCCGGTCCGGCCGGACAGGATGTCGTAGAGGGCCTGGGTGATCACCCCTCGGGTGAGCGGGATCCGTTTCAGGCCCACCGTTCCGACGTGCGTAAGGTCTGCCCCGAAGACGGTTTGGCTCGGTAGCTGCCCTGGTGCCAAGAGCTCGTGACGGGCCAGCAGCGACCAGTTCTCGGCAGCCTGGCCGCCGGGGGCCGCCGACCAGTATTCGACGCTGAGGGACAGCCGCAGCCCGGTGGGGTCGGCCGGAAACAGGCCACTGCCGTTGTGCTGCTCTGCAGTTTCGGTCATGGAGCGATCCTCCCGCCGTGCGGGGGCCGGACATCGGGGCTTCGGCGATTTTGGCTGGTTCGTACAGGCCGATATCCATGTTGTCGGCGGTCGGTTTGGTCCTGATCGTGATCACCAAAGGGGATTCCGGGTCGACCACGGGTCTATCGAGCAGGACCTGGAAGAGCGCGCCGCGACGGTAGCCCTTGTCGCCGAGGACGTGATCGGGACGGGTCCGGGGCCGTCCCGGTCCGATCCTGGGTACTCGAATCGCGTCCATGACGGTGGTGAACTGGGTGCAGTCGTTGGTGTTCCCACCGGTCAGGACCAGGGCCAGGAGGCGGCCGAGTCCGTCGACGGCCAGGTGGAGTTTGCTGGTCAGCCCGCCCCGGGAACGGCCGAGCGCCTGGTTTCGGGTCCCCCTTTTCGTGCCCCGGCGGCGTGCTGGTGAGCCCGTACGACGGTGGAGTCGACCGACACGAGCCAGTCGATGTCGCCGGCCGCGTCCGCCTGCGCCTGCGCCTGCGCGGCCCGGAGCATCCGGTCGAAGGTGCCGTCCTCAGCCCACCGCCGGAAGCGGGTGTGCAGCGTAGTCCAGGAGCCGTACCGCGGCGGCACGTCCCGCCAGGCCACCCCGGTCCGGAACTTCCACACGATCCCGTTCAGCACCATCCGGTCGTCCAGACGCGGGCGACCGGTGCCGGGCCTGGGCAGCAGCGGCTCCACCAGGAGCCACTCGGCATCGGAGAGTTCATGGCGACGTATCACCACACCATGATCCACTAGCCAAGATCACTTTGACGACACGGCCTAGTACTCCAGCAGGACTTCGACGTTTTGCCTGTTCAGAGGGCTGCGCGGTGAGTGTAGTGGGCTGGTGCCCGTCAGGGGCGGTCTTCCTGGG
>NZ_JBSGFD010000199.1:0-14469 GCF_053603215.1 Kitasatospora sp. NPDC004240
TGGTCGCAGACGAAGGAGTCCGCCTTGCCCTTCATGGAGCGGTAGGTGCGCGGGTCGATGACCGCGAGCTGCTCCAGGGTGACGCGCCCGGACAGGTGGTAGGCGGGGGTGCCCGCGACCTGCTCCATGCCCTTGCGGGCCGAGGGACCGGCCTTCAGCCGAACTCGGCAGGCCCGCGGCGGCGGTGAGCACGGTGGTACGGCGCATGGAAACGGGGTCCCCCACGAATTCGAATGAATGCGCCGAGCTTTTCACACGGCCCGATCGCGTCCGCGCAAGCTACTGATCACGCAGCCAAAGCGGCGTTCGGCGAAACCGCTGGTGTAATTTCTTTGAAAAATGGAAATTTGGCAGTAATTCCCGCACAGCTGCAGGTTGGCGCATGGTTCGAGGTGACCCCTGGAGGGAGGGTATTCTCACAACGGGGTACGATCGGGTTCGACGCCGATGGGATTGAGGTGACGCCGCGCTAGATTACTCTGTCCACGCGCTCTTTCGAAGGAGTTGTCGAGTGTCCTCAAATGGCTTGGGAGTTCCCGAGTTTCAGAGATACCTGCTCAAGATCATGGAACCTCCTGCTGCTCTGCTGGAGGCTGCTATCGGGCGGATCGAACCGGGTGGCGGAATGACCCGAGATGCGACCGAACAGATCTCCGAAATGCTTCGGCTCGGACTCGGCAGGGCTGCGGAGGCCAGGGAGCTCCTGGCTGGCGTACGATTGTCCCGTTCAGGCTGTGCTGTGACCGGCGATTCCATCGTCGAGCGGTACTCTCTTCCGCTCTGGCCGGATTTCGAATTCGAGATGGAGTTTGATTCCTCGGGTCGACACCTGGTACGGGCTGAGTTCTTCCGCGCATCCAGGTCGACCCTTTCGGCTGGAATTCCTAGCTCCTGGAAGCTTGTGAAGAGTGAGCTCTTCAGGGATTATGATGATGTGCGGGATATTGATGCATGGGGTCATTATGAGACCTATTCTGCATTGAGCATTGAAAGCGGGGGTAGGTACTTCTTCAGGTTTGCCTGGGGTTTGCTGCAGGAGATCGAGGAGATGTAGGCGGTTTCTAGAGATCGTCGCCACACGTGGTCGGTTTGATCAGGCCACGATGAGTTTATGCAGGCGCTCGGCTGGGGTTTCCCAGCCGAGCGTTTTGCGTGGGCGGCCGTTGAGTTCTGCGGCGACGGCGGCCAGATGCTCGGGGCTGCGGGCCGAGAGATCGATGCCCTTGGGAAAGTACTGCCGCAGCAGTGCGGGTGCCGAATAATCATCCGCGCTGGTCATGCGGCATGTTGGTACTCGTGGAGTGTGCCGCCGAGTCGGTCTCGTCAAAGGACCTCCAGCTGTGTGACGTGCCCTGGCGGGTTGATCGGTTCAGGTGGCAAGCGCAGGGGCGCGGCCTGCATCAGCGCTCGGCGTGGCCGGTGCCCGTTGTAGTGGGCCTCGAACTCACGGAGCGTGTGGAGGAGGTGGCGCTGGTTCCAGATCAAGGTACGGTCCAAAAGCTCCCTGCGGCAGATCTGTATCCAGCGCTCCATCAGGGAGTTCATCCGCGGCATCCGGATGCCGGTGGTGACCACCTTCAGGCCGGCATCGGCCATCAGGGCGTCGAAGGCGGCAATGAACTTCGAGTCGCGGTCACGGATCAGGAACCAGGTGTGTTGCAAAGTCCGGTGATCTCGCGAGTTCGCTGGTCAGGCGATGCCCAGGAGGTCGAGCGGGCGGGTGAAGGGCTCGTAGGAGGCGTGGCGGAGGCCGGCGGCGATGTTGCGGTGCCCGGCGGTGCGGAGGGCGTTGATCGCGAGGTTCCGCAGGGTTGCCATGTTCGCCGGGCCGTGGCCCGTGCGGATCCTGGAGGCGTCCTCGGCGAAGGTGGTGTCGCGGACGAAGTGGAGCCGGTTCTCGATGGTCCACTGCGACCTGGCGAGTCGGCCGAGCCGCTCGGGCGAGGCTTCCTGCGAGGTCAGGTCGGTGATCGCGTAGATGGTCTGGCGGCTCACGGTGCCGGTCGCGAGATCGGTGCGGTGCCGCAGGATGCGCGCGGCCTGAACGGCATGGGGGAAGTCCAGACCGAGGCCGGTGACGGTCAGTGCCCTGGTCACGCGGGTCTCGCGACGGCCGTGGCCGATCTCGCGGTCGTAGCGGCGCGCGGTGACGTCCTTCCATGGCAACGCTCGCAGCCGGCGGTGCAGTTCGGGCTGGTTGGCCTTGACCATCAGCAGGTAGTGGGCCTTCTTCTCCTCGACCAGGAAGCGGACGTGGCCGCGCTGAGTGTGCAGGGCGTCGGCCGTGACGGTGACCCCTACCAGGTCGTAGGGCACCAGCAGGGCGGCGAAGCAGGTGATCTCGTTGGTCTTGTCGGGGACCCGCAGCTGGGTGACGGTCCGGCCGTCTGCGGACATCGCGGCCAGCAGGTGGGCGGCGGGCGAGGTGCCGTGCCGGGAGCCGCGGGCGGTCTTTCCGTCCATGGCCACCGAGTCCGAGCCCGCGGGATCGGCGCCGATCAGGTCGGCCAGGCCGCCGGGGCAGGCCCGGGCGATGACTCGCCGGATCGTGGCGGCGCTGGGTGCGACGCGCACGCCCAGCGTGCCCGCGACCCGAGCGCCGAGGTGGGCCAGGGCGTGCTGCGGCGCGTTCGCGGACCACTGGCCGATGGCCGCGTACGAGCGCGCGCCGGCGATCACCGCCGAGGCGGCGACCAGCAGTACCGCCACGAACGGGTGACGCACCCCGCGACGTCGACGCGGATCGGGCAGCAGCCGCAACCGCTCCACCAGCGGCGTTCCCGCCACGCCGGCCAGGGCGGGCAAGGGGACGAACACCATGCCGTCGCGGGTGGCGGTGATCCGCAGCCGTGCGCGCACCGATCCGCGCGGGCTGGTGACCTCGATCAGGTCGCCCTCGGTCAGGCCGTGCCGCAGGGCCCACCCGCCCGGCCAAGCTCGGGCAGCCCTTCACCCGCTGGTCCATCCGCAAACTGCTCGCCTACCTGGGTCGGCCGGGGCCCGGTCGGTGGCCGGTGAGCCAGGCGGGGTCGCACAGCAGTAGGGCGTCGTCCGGTACCAGGGGCATCGAGCCGTGCGTCCGTGCGGCGTCGGCGATGCGACCGTCGAGTCCGTCGCACGGCAGGTCGAAAAACGCGCCCTCCGTGGCGGGTTCGACCTGTCGTGGAACCGATCGGCGCCGCAACGCCGCGGCGGTGAGGAAGCGGTCCGCCTCCTGTCGTGCCTCTTGGGACAGGACGCTGAAGATCCGGACGGTCTCGCCCAGATTCTCCCAGCCGACCTGGTCGAGGAGTGCAGGCGGAACGACGACGCCGGACGCGGTCGGTGCGGCAGACGCGTGCGCTGCCCGGACGCGGACGGCGAGCAGCCGCCAGGGCCCGTGCGGCAGACCGAGGAGCATCACCGCGCGCTCGCACACCGCGTCCAGGCAGTCGAACGCCGCCGTGGAGCGCGCCCGGACCATCGCACGGGCGTCCCGCAGCCGCAGGGCTGCTCCCGAGGATGTGAGGGCGTGCACCACCAGGGGACCGAGGAGCCGCAGGGCCATGCCGCGGTCGAGGACGACGGCGCCCGGGTCGTCGGTCGGCAGGTCCGCCTCCGGCTGGTGTTCCGTACCGGGGGCCGACGGGTGGCCGATCACCAACCGCGCCTGGGCGCTGTAGTCGACGGCCCGGAGCAGGAGCGCCTCGCGCAGCGTACCGGTGGTGGTCGGCCGGGGCGTGAGGTGGTCGGACAGGCCGACCAGCGTGCGCCGTTCGTTTCCCACGGCGGGATCGGGGCAGTCGCGGTTGGCCAGGAGACGCGTAACGCTCAGCTGGAGTTCACGCTGCTCGCGGTCCATGTACCTGGGGCTGGCTCCCTCCTCCTGGCGGCGGCGGTAGGTGGCCGCGCGGGTGAGCACCGGCCGGTAGAGGGTGTTGAGGTCGCTGGTGGCCCAGTAGCCACTGAGCGTGCGCACGTGCGGGCGGAGATCCGGTGGCAGGACCGGGATCCGCCGGATGACTACCGTGTCGAGTGGTGGGCCGTACCGACCGGAGGGGCCACTGCCGGAGGCCCGGTGCAGGAGGATCTTCACCGCCTGGCCGCCGGTGGCAGTCGAGATCTCGTATCTGCCGGGGTGCGCCACCAGCTCGTCGTCGGCCAGCAGCTGCCCGGGTCGCAGGCCCGTGGACCCGGGCTCCGTCACCATGTGTGTCATGCAGTCGGCGATCCGCCGGAGCTCGTGCTCGGTCACTCCGATGGCGCGGGCCAGCTCGGTGCAGGCCCGGCCGTGCAGGTACCAGCCGTGGACGACGGACACCGGGAGCTCGATGTGGCCGAACCGGCGGCCGCGTTCGCCGGACGGGACGGTTGCCTGCACGCAGGCACGGCAGGTGCGTCCGGAGTCCGTGGGGTGGCGGGGTTCCCCGCACGGGCAGACATCGTCCCGGAGGGGACCGAAGATCCGCTGGCAGTGGATACCGCTGGGATTCGGAAGGGTCGTGCGGAAGTTGATCCCTTCCGGGTCACGCACCTCGCCGTGTGACTGGGCCACCACGTCGTTGTCGGTCATCAGCTGGAGGCTGATGCGGTCGGCCGCCAGCGTGGGGAGGACGCGGGCGGCCCGCAGCCGCGAGCCGAGGCTGCGCACGGCGTGGCTCGCGGCCTCGCCCAGGTTCGCGGGGCCGTTGGCGGGCGGGCCGAGCGGTGTGACCCCGTCCGTCTCCAGCCTCGTGGTGAGGCTCTCGCGCCAGGCCGCGCAGTCACTCCGCGGGCCGTAGAGCTCCATGGCCAGGTGGCGAACTCCGTGAGCGGCCAGCCACTGGAAGTCCGCGGACTCGACCAGCTGGGCACCGCCGTCGCCCTGAAGGGGCTGGTGGTTCAGCAGGGAGTAGCCGCCAGCGCCGCGCGCCGTCGTGTCGAGGCTCGCCAGTCCTTGTGCAGACAAGCTCACCACGACCGTACGAAGGGGCGTCCCGGGCGGTGGTGCCCAGGGGTGGTCCGGTGCGACCACGATGTCTGGCGAGGCACCGGTGGCGGCGAGCCGCTCGAGTAGGGCCCTCCCGACCAGGCCACACACCACGGCATCGGCGCCGTCCGCGTCGGTGAGGACGTCCCCGTCCCGTACCCGGTGGTCGGTGGCCACAGCCACCGTGACCCGGGTCTGCAGCCCGTACCCGGCGTCCGAACGGCGCCCCACCGCAGCCGGGAGCCTGTGCTTCGCTGGGAAGCCGGGATCGATCCACTGGTCCAGCACGTGTCCCGGTTGGTCCCCCGGCATGCGCAGCGACCGGTCCTCCATCATCTGACCCGGGTAGATGAACTCCAGCAGTTTCTGCTCGGGCGTACGGGGTGTCTCCGGCCCCATGGGCGCGGCGATGCCCACCAGCAGCTGGCCGGGTAGCACCAGGCGACCTGGCACGGGCAGGCCGGACTCATCGAGGCTTGACGCCTGCTCGGTGTCGACGGACGGGGGGCTCGCGGTGAGGACCGCACCGTTCGTCAGAGCGGTACCGACCTGGTGCAGCACGGGCACCGCACGATCGTCCGCTGCCGCAAAGTCCTTCGCGACCACCGCGGCCCTGCCCCGTAGTCTGGGTGACGCCGCGACAGTGCACTGGAACGTGACGGCGCCCTGGCTCACCAACTCGCCCGGACTGAGGTCGGGCACGGCGATCTTCCGCAGCCGGTGCCAGAATCCGCGGGTGTAGAGGTGAGGGCGCACGCGTTCGTGGTCGTCCCACTGCATCAGCTGGCCCAGCAGCAGGTCCGTAAACCGGTCGTATCCGCTACGGTGCCTCAGCAGCGTGCGCCGCAGCATCGCCTCCAGCAGAGGGGGCTGAAACCCGGTCTGCCGGTCGTACGCGACCGTGTCCTCGAACCCGAGGAACCGGTCGCCGACCTCCGGCCGGTCCCGCTCCGCCCGGCCGCTGGCCCAGAAGACGGCAGGTGAGTCGAAGCCGACCACCCCGTCGCGCTCGCGGACACCGATCGGCAGCGGCAGCCACATCAGCAACAGGCGCTGCTCCTCCTCGAGTTCTCCCGACTCGTCCTCGACGCGGACGTCCACGGTGAGGGGGACGAGGAAGTCGTCCGGCCCCGCCCCGCCGCGCCTCACCTGCCACAGGTTGGCCAGGGTCACTCTGGTGCGGCAGTCGGGGCAGACGGCGTAACAGACGGACTCGCCGCACGAGGCGCAGCCGGGGGGAGGGTTCGGGATCCGGCCGTGGCCCGCGACCTCGCCGCACGGGCAGTGGTGGTCGAACCGGCGGGCGAGCCCGGTCACCCGGCCGCAGGAGCAGGTCCACTCTCCGAGCTCGTAGCTGGCGAGCCGCAGCCGAAGGCCGTAGCGGGCCTTCGAGGTGAAGAGGCGCTTCACCACCTTGTCGAGCCCGTCGGCCGACCGCTCGTCCGGCAGCCGGTCGAGCTGCAGGAACTCGGCGTAGGCCCAGCAGTGCGCCCGCTGCGCCTCCATGCTCCCGGGCCTGGCGAACGGGTGCTGCTGGACGAGCACCACCTGCAGGTAGCGGACCAGATCGGGTCTGCTTTTCAGGAAGTGGTCGCGCGCGATGCGCAGATCGACTCCGAGGGCGTTCGGCCCGTCGTCCATGCGTCCCACCGGACCGGTCGTCAGCCGCCGCAGACGCTGGAACTCCGGGTCGAGGAGCGTGTCGAGGAGGTCGTCGCCGCGGTTCTCGTCGGCGGCGCACCGGACGGCATTCCCGATCGAGTAGTCGGTGGGGTCCGCCCGCCAGTCGCGAGCGAGCGCGGACAGGCCGGCGTCGAGCTCGCCGCTGCTCCACAGGGCCCGCATCTCGGTGAGGAAGTCGCCCACCGGCTATGCCTCCCCGTCCTGGAGTCGGCTCAGGAAGTACTGCCGGAAGCGGTCGTGGCAGAAGCTGTAGCTGCGACGGTTGAGCCCGGCGAGGGGACCGTCGAGGTACTGCACCAGCAGGAAGCGGTGGATCTCTCGGATAATCGGATCAAAGTTGTACCAGGTCAGGCCCGGGACGCCCCTGACCAGGTCACTCCCGCTGAGGGTGCCGGCCTTCAGCAGGTAGGAGAGAATCCGGAGATGCTCCGCTCGGTGCGCGCTGCGGTACAGCTGCTCCAACTGCTGGTCGAGATAGCCTTCCAGGCCCGTGGGCATGCGCTTGACGGTCTGGCGTGTCAGCCGTCCGGTCGCGGCGTCGTCGACCAGGAACCGTATGTAGAACGGGTCGCCCGCGGAGACCTGGTACATCTCCGAGACGAAGTCCTCGTCGGCCGCCAGCGCCGGGGCTTCGCCGCCCGCCATGCCGAGCAGTTCCACAAGCGCCGCCAGGTCCAGGCCCGGAAGGGACACGCGCAGGCCCAGGTGGTCCGCCCTGAAGCCGATTTCGTCGAGGTAGGACTTCTTGTCCAGCCACCGGGCCGACAGCACGACCGTCATCCCCGGCGGCAGTCGGTGCGGAAGCAGAGGACCGAGCTCGGAGGTGTTCGCCAGCTCGTCGATGGCGTCGAGGACGACGACGGTCTGCTTCTTGGGCTGGCGGGCGAGGAGGCCGCGGAAGTGCTGCTGCAGGCTGGTGAGGTCGAGGCCCGGCACGTGCGCGGGATCCAGCTGCTCGCACAGGCAGTTCAGCACGTGGACGAGGCTGGTGGGATCGAAGCCGCTGCCGCCCCGGTACGCCTGGCTGATGAAGTGGTAGTGGAACTCGGGGTTCCGATGGACGAGGTCCGCGAGGAGGGAAGTCTTGCCGAAGCCTGACTTCGCCTCGACGAAGACGTAGCCGGAGCCCCGGTCGCGGATGTGCGCCGTGATCAGAGCGGTCTCGGCCTGCCGTCCGGCGAAGAGATGCGTGTGCTGCCCGATGAGGTTGTCGAAGAACTCCCTCAGCTGCGGCCTGGGGGGGATCGGACTGCTCCTCCTCCGCCCGGTCGTACAGCTCGTACAGCGGCTCGACCGTCATCCTCATGGCCGTGGCGAGCGCGCCCAAGGTCTCCAACGACATCAGTTCCGGTCCGTTCAGCGCCTTGCTGACCGTGGTGCGGCCAAGGGATGCCTGGCTTGCCAGTGCGCTCGTCGTCTTCCGCAGCTCAGCACGGCGGTTGCGAAGGAGTCGACGGAGCCGGTCCGCCGCCGAGCGGTCGTCCGGCCGGTCTTGCTCCGCGTCGTTCGAATCTGCCACAGAACCCTCCGGGTCACCGGCCGTGCAGCCGACCGCGCTGTACAGATGCGTTCACCTGAACGCCAGCGTACACGCCGGGTGGCATCGTGAATTGCGGACACCGACCCATGGGGAAAAGGAGATTGAACGATGATCACACAGTCTGGCGCGGCGGTCTGGATGCTTGCGGCCGCGGTCCTCGCCGCAGTCCTGGTCGCACTCGTCGCCGCCGCCGCGGCCGGATTCCTCGCGCGCTGGGACGGAGCCACGCTGCCCGGTGCCATCACCCGCGCGGGCGGCGCCTTCGCGGTCGCGCTCACCCTGCTCTGCGGCATCATCGCGCTGGGCACCGCTCTTCGGAGCTGAACGGCTCGGCCGGACGGGGCGCCGTCATCACTCCGACGCCCGTGTGCAGGCAGCCGAGGGTCTGACTGAGGTGGACGGGTACCGGGACCGCGGCGTCGATCTCCTCACGCAACTCGCCAAGAACCCCACCCTTGGCTCCTCCACCCGTGATCGGGCCAGCAGTCACCTCACTACCCTTCGCCGATTCCGCAAGAAGAGAAGAGGCTGGCTACGAGTCGGAAGATGACGCCCTCGGCTCGACGCCCCGCGGGAGATGATCGCACCTCGCCGAGCGGGCGCTGCGCGACGTCCTCGCGCAGCGCCCGCTCGGCGAGCAGCGCTGCGATCGGCTCCTGCAGGGCATCGGGCCTTTCAGGTGCTGCTGCTCGGCCTTGGCGTCGGAGCTGCGGGCCTGCCCGTACGGCCCCGGTGGCCGAGGGCGGGGCCTGACCTCGAGGGCGAGGACGCCGAGGCGGTGTTGGGCGGTCAGCTCGCGGCCGGTGCTCACGTGGCGGCGCCAGGCCTCGGTGGTGATGCCGTCCGGGGTGGGGCCGGTCTCGAGTTCGGCGGCGGGGACGTCGGGGTGGGCGCGGATCTCGGCGACTGCGGCGGCGACGATCCCGCCGACCGCCTTGGTCGGGATCGCGGCACCGTTGGCGTCCTGGTGGGTGGCGTTGGGGATGTTCGGCGATGCCTGGGTGAGGCGCTCGTCGCGTTCGTCGGAGCGTTTGGTGTCGGCGGAGACCAGCATGCCGAACACGGATTGGCCCTGGAGCTGGGCGAAGGCCTGGCGGAAGTGGCCTGTGCCACCTTCGGCCCGGACCTCCACTCGCTCCCGAGCGGCGCCCGCGCTCCTTCGGCAACCCCGTCGCCAGCGGCGTCCCGGTACCTCCGCCGGACGAACGACACAACCTCTCGCCCTCGCCACCGAAACACCGTCCCTGCACCCCGACCAGCGCAAGTGCAGCCGTCGCTGCCGGAAGGACAACGTCCGCCGAAGACATCAGGGACTTGCCTCCTGCGGCCACTCACATACGGGGCAGGAACGATCTTTCAGGGCGACAACGCCGCGATACGCGCTCTCTCCATGCGGGTCACGATCCGCCCGACCCGCTTGTTCGTTTTCCTCCCCCATCCGTAGCCGGCCAGCATCGGCAGCTGGTCGGTCCCGCCTGAGGCCAGGGCAAGCTCCGGCACATCCGCGGAGAACAGCGTCCCCGGGACGACGGCGGACCTCACCTCCTGGATCTCGGGCCACGTGTAGGACCGCCCCCTGAGCAATCCGCTGTACTGCACACCCCTTTCACCGAAGGAGACACCGAATATCGGGGCACGGATCGTCAAAACCATTCCCGGAACTCCACAGAGGACGATGGGGATGAGATCGTCGACCCTACTGAACTTCGTTGTCCCGACGATGGCGATCAGCATGAGCAGCAGCCCGATCAGAAAGTAGACAAGCGCCCAGGGTTACGCCTTCTCTGCATGGTCCATCCCATGTTGTGTAGTGCGCCTGGGCGCCACCCGATGTCGGGCGACTCCCGGCACGTTGGTTCGGTGAACCGACGTTCACCGATTGGTCAACCCACCCGAACGGCATGAAGAAGTCCAGCGCAGCGAGCACGACGGTGACGGCCGTACACCTGACAAACGTCCGGGCGGCCGAGCCGCCATCACAGTGGCCGAACAGAACCGCTTCCCGTCCCTGCCCCGACCCCGGCGCGGGCTCCGGCCGGGTCCTCGGCGCTGCACGAGGACGGCAGCGGCCTCCGCGGCCGTACGACCGTCGGCACTCGCCGCGCGCCCAGCCGGCCCGCCACTGCCAACCCCACCCCACCATCCGGGAAACGGCCGCGAGTTCATCCCTTGCTCATTGTCAGGCGAGGAGGAGTGCGATGACGGCCTCCGGGAAAGCGGCGTGGATCCGGCCGTCGGGCGTGGCGGTGAGTCCGTGGACGGGGCGGCCGAGGTTGAGGTCGACCGGGGATCCCGTACCGGGGCGGTAGAGGCGGACGAGGCCGTCGGCCCAGGCGGCGGCGGTGAGGACGCCGTCGGGGGTGTCGGTGGCGGCGACGGCCGTGACGGCGCCGGGGCGGGTGTCGACGCAGGTGGGTCGCAGGCCGCTGTGGTACCAGTGCCAGATGGTGCCGTCGGCGCCGCCGCTGATCTGGAGCAGGCCGCCGGTGGTGGGGGTGAGGTCGAGGGCGGTGACCCGGCCGCGGTGGAGCGGTTCGGTGTACAGGCGGCCCCCGGTGGTGAGGATGTGGGTGACGTTGCCGGCGTCGTCGCCCACGGCGAGGACCTGTCCGTCGGCGCCTTCGGCGAAGGCCGCGGCGGTGAGGCCGGAGGAAGTCCGGCGGGCGAGGAAGTCGAGCTGGACGGCCAGGTGGTGGACGGGTACTTCGCCCTCGACCGTCCTGCTCGGTCGCCTCGCCCCGACCGGCGGCAGGTGGATCGGGAGCGTCCCGGGGGCCGCCACGGCGGTGACGGCGCCGTCGCGGCCGAGCATCACCAGGGCCCCGTCGTCGGCGACGAGGAGCCTGGCGGGATACCCCTCGGGCAGCGGCAGCGGGGCGAGGCCCTCGGCCGGCGTTCCGGAGCGCGGTTCGAGAAAGCGCAGTTCGCGGTCGGTGGCGACGCCGAGACGCCCGGCGTAGGGACCGTGCCCTGCAACGATGCCGCGCACCTGTGCCTGGCCGGTGCGGTGCGACCACGTGGCCCACCACCCCTGCCGGGAGACGTAGGTGAGCAGATCCGCGGCGTGCTGGACGCGGCCGCCGAGGTGCGCGTGCAGCGCGGCCGCGCGCTCCGCCGGCGTGGTGGCGGCGGCGCAGGCCGGGCCCGCGAGGTCCCAGGCCTCGGCGAAGGGCGCGATGCCGCTGTCGCCGTCGGGTCGGACTGTGGCCCGGTTGTGCTCGAAGGCCGCGGTGACGTCGGCCGCCTCGGCGTGGGCCTGGAGGATCGGATTCGCCAACAGGTCGCCGGCGAAGCCGGCCCGCACGACGTGCCGCATCAGCACGCCCAGGGCCGCGGGGTCGGCCCGGTCGAAGTCGGGCCGCCCGTCGTCGCGCAGCGGAACGGTGGCGATGATGCCCAGGACCAGGGCGGTGTGGTCGGTCGCAGGCCGGTCGGCCGCGACGCGGGCGGCGAGCTGGCGCGGTGCCGGTCGCCACAGGGCCTGTGCTCCGTCGGCGAAGTGGCCCTCGGGGGGCGGGAGCAGTCGGGCGGCGGCGCGCCGGACCGTCTCCAGGCCCCCCGCCCCGGGCAGCGCGGCCCAGGTAGCGAGCGAGAGCGGACGGCCTGCCTCGTTCAGGGCCCGCACGGTGGCCCGCTCGTCCTCGGGCAGCGCGTTCCACCACGCCGCGGCCAGGCCCACGGCCTCGGCCGAAGACCCGCCCCCGCCAGCGATGGCGAAGGGGTCGACCGGGCCGAGGGAGGGGGTGCGCGCGGCGAGCAGGGCCAGGCCCGGACTCGGGTACACCCGCTCGGCGTCCACCGGCGCACCGTCCAGGCGGGCGCACCACTCGGCGAACCGGGCAGGGTCGGTCCAGCGAGGATCGTCCAGGTCCAGGACGGCGGCCCGAGGGTCCGCCGCATACAGCGCAGCGGCCGCCGGGCTGCCCGAGGCGCACTCGACCACCAGCCGCAGCCACGGGATGCGCGCCAGCGGGGCGAGCAATTCGGCGGCGATCCGCTCCGGAGCGCCGGCCAGCAGATCGTCCCCGGCACCGTCCAGGCCGGTGACGACCACCGTGCGCGGGATCCCGTCCTGCAACACCCCCACCAGGTCATCAGGCGTACGCGCGAGGACTCCGAGCAACGCCGCCAGCCGCCAGGTCGCGCTACGTACGGTCAGTCCGTCGGCCGACAGCACGGCGTGGACACGGCGGTCCGGGTTGCGGTTGTCGGGTGGGCAGGCGGCGGCGAGCCAGGCGAGAAGATGGGTGCGGCCGCTGCCGGAGGACCCGCCGATCCGGCACAGCCGCGGCGCGCGGGGGTCCTCCAGCCAGTCGAGCAGGGCACGCCCAGCCGGCCGGCGGCCCGCCCCCAGCGGGAGCAGCGGCGCGGTGACGGGCTCGGGAGCGGCACCGTGGAGCGGGTTGTGCCAGAACCGCAGGACCCGCCCCTCGGGGTCGGTCTGCCAGGCGCCGGCGACGGCGTGCCCGGGCACCCGCCCCGCGGGGTCGTGGCCCTCGTCGACCTGGTAGACCCACCCGCCGCTCGTACGGGCGGCCTCGGCCTGCGCGGGGCCGAAGGGCGGGTCGGGCCGCCAGCCGTCGGGCCGGGAAGCCTCCCCCAGGGGCGTGCCGTGCTCGGCGAGGTCGGCCAGCCAGGCGAGGCTGGGCGCCACCGCGCGCGAGCCGGGCACGATGCGCCCGGACAGTTGGGTGCCGGGTTCGGCCATCAGATCGCGGATCGCCTCGGACGGCTTCAGGCCGCGTGCCTTGGCCCGCCACAGCTTCTCGTTCCAGAAGATGGCGGCGTTCTCGTTCGGCAGCTCGCGCCACCACTCGTAGCCGGCCGCGTCGTCCTCGTCGCGGAACCAGATGAGGCCCGTCGGATAACGGTCCTCGAAGAAGGTGACGTAGTACTCGACGGGCCCGTCCGTCGTCCTGGTGTACTGGGGCGGAGCGTCGACGAGCTCCATGTGCACGTCCGCAGCCAGACGCGGGTTGATGTGGTCGTCACTCACCGGCTGCTCGTCCCCCGTCGCACTCATCCCAGAACCTCACCGAAGACATGGTATTGATCACCGATTTGGACGACGCGGTCCACCCGCCACGTCAGCCCACGGCGCAGTAGCAGCTCGCTCTCTCCCGCGCCCACCTGGCCGGCCTTCTCCACCCACATTCCGGGCGTGCCCGCGGGCACCTTGAGGTGCAGGATGCCTTCCTTGCCCTGGTAGATGGCCGGCAGGTCCCCGATCGAGGTGGACATGTAGCCCTTCTCGACGAAGGACCTGCCCGCCATGTTCATCGGGTCGTCGAGGCCGAGATGGCCCAGGTCGGTTCCGCGGTGCACCACGACGTTCTCGGGGATCGGTCGGGCTTCGAGGGCCCTGTCGAGCTGGGGGATCAGACGGCCGGCCTCAGGCGTGGCGGGGCCGGTTCCTCGAAGAGCCCCGTTGATCTCGCCGTCGGAGCCCCACGTGTACTTGCTGACGGCGTCCTTCTGCTCGGACGGAAGCTTCTCCGCGACCTCGTTCCAGGTCTTCGCACCGTACTCCTTGGCGTCGATGCCGTCGAAGTCCCGCGCCTTCGAGGCCAGCTCACGCTCGGCGGCCTGCAGCTCCAGGCGCTTGGCCTCACGCACGGCCTCGGCCTCGAAGTCGTAGCCCTTGTCGAGGTCGTCGAAGCGGCCCTGGGGCCGACTCGGAGGGCTCGGCGCCACCGGCTCCGGCACGGGCCGATAGGCACCCGCGCCCGCGCCCTCCGGAGACTTGATCGTCCAACTCTCGGGAAGCACCGCCGAGCCGGACGGCGACGGCACCTCAGGCCGCACCGCAGCGCCGACCTTCTCGAACGCCTCCTTCGCCGCCGGTCGGCAGCCTCCTTGGCGGCCTTCGCCGCTGTCTCCTTCGCCGCCTGTTCGCCGGCCTCCTTGGCGACGTTCTCGGCGGTGTTCTTCACGGTGTTCTTCGCAGCCGCGGTGGCGGCGGTCTTGGCGGCCGTGCCGCCGCCCCCGCTGCCGGCGCCGAGGAGGATGTTGCCGACGAGCTTGCCGCCGGCCTCGGCGGGGTCGCTGCCCCAGCCGCTGCCGACGATGCCCTTGACCAGCTCGACCGGGTGGTCGCCCGCAGTGATCAGGCCGGCGAGGGTGGTGTTGACGGTCTCGACGTACTTGTGCGGGTGGGAGATGTTGTACGGGTCGTACGGATTGAGGCTGCGGCCCAGCTTCACCATGTCCGTACCGGCCTGCAGCACTCCGCCCTCGAAGTGCAGCAGGGCGACGGGGGCGGCGCTCAGGCCGTCCGAGATGTCGGCCTTCAGCTGCT
>NZ_JBSGFD010000200.1:0-14316 GCF_053603215.1 Kitasatospora sp. NPDC004240
CGGGGGCCCCCGGTCCCCCACCACCGTTCCCTCCCCGCCCACCCCCCCCCACCAACCACCCCCCCCCCCCCCCTCCCCGGCCGCTGCTACCGGCGCCCGTCGCGAGCTCGCGACGGGCGCCGGTTCCTACTCATGCGACGTGCGCGGTGCCGCCCTCCGCGGCGAGCGCGAGGGCGATCCGGCGGTTGGTCTCCCGCCACTCGTCCACCGGGACCTTGGGCAGGACGTCACCCCAGAGCGGCAGACAGGTGCCGCGCAGCTGGAGCATGCCGGCGGGACGGGCGATGAGCCACACGTGGAAGTGCGAACCACCGTCGCCCCAGCGGTTGATGTGGACGCGGGCGATACCGCCGAGCGACATGATCGCGCGCTCCACCCGCTGGAGCATCCCGCCGAGTTCGGCCGCCCGCTCGGGCGGCAGCTCGGCGAGGTCCCAGTGGCCGTGGGGGAGCAGCATCACCTGGGCCGGCACGCCCTCCGGCTCCGCGAAGCCTCGCAGCTTCCAGTGCTCGTCGCTCCAGAGCAGCGGCCCCTCGACCTCCACGCAGCCGGGGCACTCCCCGCCGTCCTCGCCCTTGCGCGGCGGCTCCGGCAGCACGGGCTCGTCCAGGACCTTGATCCGTACGTCCCCCTCGTAGGGGAAGACCTCCCACCAGGGGATGCCGCCCTCGGGCAAGGGTATCCGCTCGCCGATCGGCAACCTCTGGACGTACGCGCTGGGTTCGACTGTCATGATCACAGCCTCGCACACGGGGGCTGACCGCAGGTCGGCCTCCGGCGTGCCCGGGCCCGGGTGCCCGGGCCCGGTCACACCGCGTCGGTCAGCGCAGGCCGGCGAAGAGGTCGTTCTCGGGGACGGGGGCGTCGGTGGTGTCCCGGACCCGGACGAAGGTCTCCACGCCCATCAGGTCGGTGAACCGCTCCTTGCCCATCTTCAGGAAGAAGATGCTCTCGCCCTGGCTGGCGTGCGCGGCCAGCGCGTCGTACTTCTGGCCGCCGAACTCGGTGGTGTCCACCCAGGTGGTGATCTCCTCGTCGGGCAGCCCGATCTCGGGCATCTCGACGGCCTCCGCCGGGTCCTGCTCCTCCCATTCGCCGAACTCGCGCATGACCTCGCCGAACCGCTGCATCATCGAGCGCGGGGCCGTCGTCCAGTACACCTTCGGCGTCAGCCCGCTCAGTTCCAGCGCCGCCATGGTGATGCGGTTCGCCTGGATGTGGTCGGGGTGGCCGTAGAAGCCGTTCTCGTCGTAGGTCACGACCACGTCGGGCCGGTGCTGCCGCATCAGTTCGGCGAGGCGGGCGGCGCCCTCCTCCACCGGCGTGCGCCAGAAGGATCCGGGCGCGTCGTTGGCGGGCCAGCCCATCATCCCGGAGTCGGCGTACTCCAGGAGCTCCAGGTGGGTGACCTTCAGGACCTCGCAGCTCGCCTCCAGCTCGCGGCGGCGCATCGCGGCGACGGCCGCCGGATCGTGCCCGGGGTCGCCCGGCTTGACGCCGCCCGGTCCGTCACCGCAGCCGCCGTCGGTACAGGTGACGAGGACCGTGCGGATGCCCTCGGCCGCGTACCGCGCCAGGACGCCCCCCGTTCCGGTGGCCTCGTCGTCGGGGTGCGCGTGTACCGCCATCAGCGTCAGGGGCCGGTCAACCATGACAATCATCCTCCGGTCTGAAAAGTGTTCGGACCGAGTCTGCGTCACGCGGGCGGGTGTTCGCCCGCAATATCCGTTTGACCTGCCGTGCGGTGAGGGTCAGTCGAGGAGGCCGAGGCGCGGTCCGCCCCGGTCGTGCAGCCTGCGGAGGAAGCCGAGCACACCGGCGGAGCCGCCGGCCCAGAAGGCGGCGGGGCGGGCGAGACCGGCGTCGGGGAAGACCGGGCGGGACGGGGTGCCGCCGCTGCGGGTCAGGATGAGGGCGGCGATGGTCCCGGCGGCGTCCCAGAACTCCTCGGATCCCGAGGCCCCGGCGACGTCCACCATCAGGTCGCCGACCCCGGACAGCCCGCAGCACTGGGTGACCAGCGGCATCCGCGGCGCCAGGGCGGAGCAGGTACGGGCGGCCCGCCGGGCGAGGACGAGGTACCCGGGTTCGTCGAGGCGGTCGGCGGCCCGGACGAGCACCGCCCCGATCCCGGCCAGGCCTCGGCACCAGGAGCCGTAGCGGCGGGTCGCCCCCGGTCCGGCCGCCGCCGCGAGGACGCCCGGGGTGAGGGCGGCGAGGCCCGCGCACGCCTGCCGGGCCGTGCGGAGGGCGTCGGCGTCCCCGGTGGCGCTCGCGTACTCCAGCAGGAAGTACGCGACACCGGCGTCACCGTGGGCGAATCCCTGGCGCAGGGCGGCGCTGCCGATCGTGTGGGAGCCGATGGGCGACAGGCGGGCGCGGCCTGCGGCCAGCATCCGGGCGCATTCGGCGGCGACGGAGAGGTGGCGGTCGGCGAGCGGGGTGTCCCCGGCCGTGGCGGCGTGCCGGGCGAGCAGCAGGCGGCCGGTGCCGATGCCGGCGACGCCCTCGATCTGGTCGGCCTCGGGCGGTCCGCCGCCCGGTGCGCGGTCGGGCAGGGCCGGGTGGCCGGCCGAGAGGGACACCGTCGGCCCCGGGCCCGCCCCGGTTTCGGTTTCGGTTTCGGCTTCGGCGAGGAAGAGCTCGACGCCCGTACGGCCCGAGTAGAAGCCCGGTGACAGGCTCCGGGACCGGCCCGCCGTCCACCGGGCGAGGGCGTCGACGGCCTCGGACACCCCGGGCCGGTGGCGGTGGTGGAGGAGTTCCAGGCCCAGCCCGGAGCTCCCGCCGTAGAGGTCGACGGGTGTGGGGACGGCCGCGCGGGCGGCGAGCACGGGGTCGGCGATCCGTTGCGCCTCCTCGACGCAGTACGCGGCGGTGTGCTCGATGATCTCCGTGAGCAGGCCGTCCTCGAACCGGGGCCGGCCGGTTCCCCGTGACACGCGGGGCAGCGGATGGGACGCGCCGGTACGCAGGCGCTCGGCGCCGGCCGTCCGTACGGCCGGGTCGGGGTCGGTCAGCTCGGCGATCACCGTGCGGATCCACCGGTGTTCGTCGCCGGGCAGCATCCGGGCCAGGCCGGCGAGGGTGCGCTCACGGTTGACCGCGGCGTCCGGGTCGACGATCACCGGGTCCATGCCGGTGGCGGCGAAGCAGAGGGTGGCGCCCAGGGCGTGGTGGTCGTCGGCGGGTTCGGCCGGTCCGCTGCGGCGGCGCACCGGATCGCTGTAGCCGGGCGTCGAGCCGTCCGGTCCGGCGCCGTCCAGCGCGCTGATCCCGAAGTCGACCACGTGGCACCGGCCGTCGGCGTCGAGCACCACATTGTCGGGCTTGAGGTCACGGACGACCACGCCCCGGCGGTGGACGTCGTCCAGCACCCGCAGGAGCCGCACGGCCAGATCGGCGAGCGTACGGGCCGGCCGGTCGCCGCCGTCCCGCCGGTCGGGGTAGGGGCCGTGCTCGTTGACGTCCCGCCGCAGGTCGCGTTCGCCGCAACTGGTCATCACCAGGTACTCGTCCGCGCGGTGGCGGAAGTAGTCGAGTGCGCGGGGCACCCCCGCGACGGCGTCGAGCGCGGTCAGGACCCTCCGCTCGTTGCGCAGCCGGTCGCGGGTGTCGGCGCCGGATTCGTCCTCGGCCACGAAGGCCCGCGCCTGCTTGACCACCACCGGGAGCCCGGTGCCCCGGTCGACCGCGCGGTAGACGTTGCCCTGCGCCTTGCGGGCGATGCCGGCGGTGATCCGGTAGCGCCCGCCGCCCAGGCCGGGGTCGGGTCCGCCGCTCGGGCCGGCGCCGGGGCCGGCACCCGGTCCGCGGTTCCGTCCGGCACCCGGTTCGTCGCCGGGCCGGCCGGTGAAGGGGTCCTCGGCCCAGGGCGGGCACCGGTAGGAGGCGCCGGCGAGGCCGTCGAAGACCCGGCCGTCCGGGCCCGTCATGACCGATTCGAGGCGCCCGCTGCGGCCGGTCCGGTAGTCGCCGGTGAAGGGCCCGTAGCGGTAGTAGACGGGGGAGTCCGGGTCGACCCGCCGGTCGCTGACGATCTGCGGGCCCTCCCGGCCGCGCAGCACGGCGACGAGTTCCCCGGCGAGGGTGACGACGGTCCCGGGCGCCGGGTAGACCGTGATCGCCTTCCCGACGGCCCCCGCGCTCGGCACGCCGGAGTTGACGGCCCGCAGGGTCTCCGGGCTCCGGGCCCACTTCGCGTGGCACACGTGGCGGGCCAGCACCGGCAGGACCAGGCCGGTCACGGCCTCCAGCTCACCGGGCCGGGCGGAGACGTGCAGCTTCCACCCGTGGTCCACCGCCGGCATCCGCGGGTCGTTCAGGTACGACCAGGTGTCATCGGACCACCCGCTGCGGCCGGCGATGGACCCGGTCACCGTCAGGAGGTGAAGTCGCAGGCGAAGCGCGTGGTCGCGGTCACCCAGGGGTCGGCCAGGCAGGCCGTGGCGTCGTGGTCCGCGCGGTCGTCGTCCTCGAAGGTGATGGCCTCCTCGTCGACCACCAGCGGACCCGCGTCGCGAATCTCGTCGATCATGGCTACGGGCATGTGACGCCTCCAGGTCTCGTCATGCGTCCGGCGACGGCGCGGGTCGCGCCCGCCGTGGACCGCCGGGCCCGATGGGGCAGGCGTCCCGATCCACGACGGTAGGTAGGAATGATTGGTCTGACAAGGGGTCAGCACGCATGAGCTTCACAGGATGAGCACATTTATGGAGGATCGGTGTGCCCGATCCCCGGTCCGGCGAGGGGAGGCCCGCCGTCGGCGGGCGCGGGACCCCGGACCGGCCGTCCCCCGCGCGGGCGGGGGTCCGGCAGGCGCCCCGGGGGTGGCGCCTGCCGGGGTCGGTCAGCCGTCGTCGGCGGTCGGTTCGGCCTCGGCCTGGGCGGCGGCGCTCTCGGCGGCGTCGACCTTCTGCCGCATCTCCTCGGCCTGCGCGGTGTCCGCCGGACCCGGAGCGCCGCCGCCGTCGTCGGCGGGGCCGCAGGCGGTCAGGAGGGCGGCGCCGGCGAGGAGGACGGCCGCGAGGGCGGCGGCCGGGCGGCGGGTCACTTGCCGGACCCCTCGGTGTAACCGGCGCACCAGGTGGCCACGGACTTGAGGTCCTTCTGCCGGACCTGCAGGGTGGTCACCAGGCCCTTGCGGGCGGTCAGTCGGCCGTTGAGGTAGGTCTCGACCTCGCCGTGGCCCGCGGCCTTGGCGTTCGCGACCCGCTGCTGCATGCGGGCGACCGAGCCGACCACGGTGGCGTCGCCGTTCAGCCGGTTCAGCGCCTTGGTGATCCGCTCCTCGGTCTTCGGGAGCCGCTTGCAGATGTTCTTGGCGCCGTCGCCCTTCGGGGTCGACGCGGCGGTCGGGCCGCCGGTCGGCGCCGCCTCGGCGGGCGCGGCGATGAGCAGCGAGCCGGCCAGCGCGAGGGCGCCGAGGGCGGCGGCCCGGCGGCGGACGGGGAGGATGGTGGATGTCGGCATGGTGCGTCCTTTCTCCGACCCGGATCGGTCATCCCGGAGGCTAGGACGGCTTCTTGTGGAATCCCTGTGGAACGCGCTCAGCCGCCCCGGACGGCGATCCAGCTGCGCTGGGCGGGCAGTTCGACGGTCGGCGCGTCCGGGCGCGGCAGCGGCAGCGTCACCTCGATCCGGCAGCCGGTGCCGCCGGGCGGGACGCCGACGCGGACCGTGCCCCGGTGCAGGGCGGCCTGCTGGGCGACCAGGGTCAGCCCGAGACCCGAACCGGGACTGTCACGTCGGCGGTGGAACCGCTGGAACACGGCCTCCCGCAGCTCGGGCCGTACGCCGGGGCCGGAGTCGTCCACGGTGAGCCGGGCCGTCGCGCCCTCCGCGGCGAGGCGGACGAGGACGCGGGCCGGCGCCCCGTCCGTACGGCCGTGCACGGCGGCGTTGCCGAGCAGGTTGGCGAGCATGATCCGCAGGCCGGACTCCCAGCCGAACACCCGCAGTTCCTCCGGGGCCTCCACCGTGAACCCGGCCCGCGGATGGCCGCGCCGGGCCTCGTCGGCCGCCGCGTCGACGAGCTCGGCGAGGTCCACCGGGCGGAACGCGTCCAGCTGGACGAGGTCGCCCCGGGCCAGCGCGCTCAGCGCGGTGAGCAGGTCGAGCAGCCGGGTGTGGTCCTCCCGCAGCTCGGTCACGATCTCGGCCCGGTCGGCGGCGGGCAGGTCGGGGTGGGCGGCCAGGACGTCCAGGTTGGTGCGCAGGCTCATCAGCGGGGTGCGCAGCTCGTGCGAGGCGTCGGCGGAGAACGCGCGGGCCGTCTCCAGGGCGTGGGCGGTGCGCCGGGCCTGCTCGTCGTAACGGGTCAGCAGCAGGGCGAGCGCCGCGGAGAGCTCGTCCACCTCGGCGGTCCCGGTCCGCCCGGGCGCGAAGCCGTGCCCGGTGGCACCGGGCGGCGCCGGCGCGGCCGGGTCCAGGACGGCGGCGCGACGGCTGAGGCGGCGCAGCGGGGCGGTGGCCCGTTCGGCGAGCGCGAACCCGATCAGCGCGGAGACCGGCGCCGCGACCAGCGCCACGAACAGCACGCGTCGGCGCACCACGGCCGTCTGGCGGTCCGCCGGCCCGGTGGGGGAGACCACCCAGAGCAGGCCGGACGCGGGGGCGTCGGCGGACGCGCCGGCGGGGCCGGTGGTGACGGCGACGGTGAGCACCCGCCAGGCCGAGCCGTGCTCCCGTACCGTCACCGGGCCGCCCGGCGCGGCCGGGAGGACCCCGGGGCCGTCGGGCTGCGGGCCCACCGTCAGCAGCACCTCGCCGTCCGCGCCGGCGACCCGGACGCCCAGGTCGAGGGCGGTGTCCGTCACCTTGCGCTGCTGGTTCTGCTCGACCTTGGGCCGGCCCTTGCCGTCGGCGGCCACCAGGGTCCGTACGCCCGGCAGGAGGGCGGCCGCGCGGTCGTTGAGCCGGGCGTCCTGCTGCTGGCGCAGGTCGCGGCCGACCAGCGGCAGGAGCAGCAGCCCGGCGAGCACCACCAGCAGCGGCACCACGACGGCGGCCCAGAGCGCGATCCGGGTGGAGAGCCTCATCGCGGCCCGCCGGCGGCCGGCGGACGCAGCACGAAGCCCACGCCCCGGACGGTGTGGATCAGCCGGGGCCGCCCGCCCGCCTCGGTCTTGCGTCGCAGGTAGCTGACGAAGGTGTCGACGGCATCGCTGCGGACCTCGAAGTCGTAGCCCCAGACGCGTTCCAGCAGCAGCTCCCGGGAGAGCACCAGGCCGGCGTTCCGGGCGAGTTGGGTGAGCAGCTCGAACTCCCGGCGGGTGAGGGCGAGTTCCACGCCGTCGAGGCGGGCCTGGCGGGTGCCCGGGTCGATGGTGAGGGGCCCGGCGACCACCCGGTCGTCCGGCTGCGGCGGACGGCGGCGCAGCAGCGCCCGCAGCCGCAGGACCAGTTCCTCCAGCGCGAACGGCTTGACCAGGTAGTCGTCCGCGCCCGCCTGCAGCCCGGCGACCCGGTCGGCGGGCTCGTCCAGGGCCGAGAGCATCAGCACGGGGATGTCGTCGCCGCGGGCCCGCAGGCCGCGGCAGACCTCGGCGCCGCTGAGGCCGGGCATCGACACGTCGAGGACCAGCACGTCCGGCACGTCGGAGGCCATCCGGGCGAGCGCGCTCTCGCCGTCCTCGGCGAGGGCCACCGAGAAGCCGCTGAGGCGCAGTCCGCGCTCCAGGCTGCGCCGGATCGCCGCGTCGTCGTCCACCACCAGGACCCGCCCGCCCCCGGGGCCACCCACGGCCCCGCTCCCGCTCGCGCTCGTGCTCCCCTGCATCGGCCGCCTCCTCGTGTCCGGGCGCCGACCCTCTCACACGGGCGTCGCGGCCGGGTCCCGAGGGTGTCCGGCCGGGACGCCCGTGAGAGGGCCGGCGCCCGCGCCGCCGACGGGTGGGAGGCGGCCCGGCGTTCAGCAGGGCGTGACCGGCAGGGCCAGGGCGGCTGCGCCGACGAGGCCGGCGTCGGTGCCGAAGTGGGCGGGGACGACGGCGACGCCGCGGGCGAACGGGAGGGTGGCGTAGTCCGCCAGGCTGCGGCGGAGGGGGTCGAGGAAGAGCGGGCCGGCCTTGGCGACGCCGCCGCCGATGACGGCCGCCTCGATCTCGACCAGGGTCGCGGTGGCGGCGATGCCCGCGGCGAGGGCCCGGGCGGCGCGGTCGTAGGCGCGCAGGGCGAGCGGGTCGCCGTCGAGGGCGGCGGTGGCGACGGCGCCGGCCGAGGTGTCGGGGCCGGTGGGCCGCCAGCCGGCGTCGAGCGCGGCGCGGGCGATGGCGGTGCCGCTGGCGATGCCCTCGACGCAGCCGCGGGAGCCGCAGGGGCAGGGGCGGCCGTCGAGGTCGACGCTGATGTGGCCGAGGTGGCCGGCGTTGCCGGTGGGGCCGGGCCGGACGCGACCGTCCAGGATCAGGCCGGCTCCGACGCCGGTGGAGACGACGACGCACAGCGCGTTGCGGTACGGGCGGGCGGCGCCGCGCCAGTGCTCGGCGGCGGCCATGGCGACCGCGTCGCCGCCCAGCACGACCGGCAGGCCGCCGACCGCGGGATGGCCGGCGACCGCCTCCCGCAGCGGGAAGCCGCGCCAGCCGGGGATGTTGACCGGGCTGACGGTGCCCCGGTCGACGTCGACCGGGCCGGCGCTGCCGATGCCGAGCGCTCGTGCCCGTGGCCAGAGCGGGTGGGCGGCGAGGCGGTCGAGGACGCCGTGGACGGCGGCGAGGACGGCGGCCCCGCTCCCGCGGGCCGGTGTGGGCAGCTGGACCTGGTGGACCAGCACGCCGTCGGGGGTCACCAGGCCGCCTGCGATCTTGGTCCCGCCGATGTCCAGTGCCGCCAGGAGGGACTGCGGGACGGGGCGGCGGTCGTCGGTGGTGACGGACCGGTCATAACTCATTGTGACGTCTCCGGCGTTCGTGTGCTGGCGCGCGTCCCGCGGAGGGGGTGCCTCGCGGGCGGTCGTTCCGGCTGATTCTGACCAGCTCTGACAACGTTGTCCAGGCCGGACGGGTCGCAGTCCGGAAACGAGACTGATTCGTCATTCTGTTAGGCAAAAGTTTAGTAAACAAGGCGATCCCGGTTAACAAACCCGCTGGATATCAATGTTGACCGGTCTATGGACATGGCCGGGATATGACGTCTACGTTAAGCAGCCAACAGCCCGGGAAGCCCGAACGGACCTCTCTGGCTCCTCGTTCCCGTCGTCGATGACGACGCCGCGCCAAGGAAGTGCGAAGATGCGAAGAGGATGGGTGGCCGTCGCGGCCGCGACCATGGTTGTGATCACTGCCTGTAGCAGCAACGGTGGTGGGTCGTCGAGCTCCGCTGCGACCGAGGCCGCCGATCCCTCGAAGGTCTCCGGGAGCATCACGGTCCTGACCAACCGGACCGACCAGGTCAACGAGGGCGAGCTGCAGAAGTACGCCGCCGAGTTCAACAAGATCTACCCGAACGTCAAGGTGGAGTTCGAGGGCATCACCGACTACGAGGGTGAAGTCAAGATCCGCATGAACACCGAGAACTACGGTGACGTGCTGCTGATCCCGAACGCCCTGCCGCTGGGCCAGTACGCCAACTTCTTCGCCCCGCTGGGCGAGCCGGCGGACCTCACCAAGAAGTACGAGTGGACCGACTACGCGACGCTCGACGGCAAGGTCTACGGCATCCCGAACATCGGCATCGCCACCGGCATCGTCTACAACAAGGCGGTCTGGGCGAAGGCCGGCGTCACGGAGTGGCCCACCACGCCCGAGAAGTTCATCGAGGACCTCAAGGCGATCAAGTCCAAGACCGACGCCACGCCGTACTACACCAACTACAAGGACGGCTGGCCGCTGCGCCAGTGGAACGACCTCGTCGGCACGCCCAGCTGTGACGTCAACACCAACGACTCGCTGGCCGGGACCGCGCAGCCGTGGGCCTCCGGCAAGGACCACAACACGATCGACGGCCTGCTCTACTCGATCGTCAGGGAGAAGCTCAGCGAGACCGACCCCACCACCACCAACTGGGAGAACTCCAAGACCCTGCTGGGCACCGGCAAGGTCAGCGCGATGACCCTGGGTTCGTGGGCCGTCCCGCAGATGCGCAAGGCCGCCAAGGCCGCCGGCCAGAACCCGGACGACATCGGCTTCATGCCCTTCCCGACCCAGGTGAACGGCAAGTTCTGCACCGTCGTACGGCCCGACTACCGCTTCGGCGTGAGCAAGCACTCCAAGAACAAGGAGGCCGCGCGCGCCTGGATCGAGTGGTTCATCGGCAAGTCCGGCAGCGCCACGAGCGAGCAGCTGATCTCCGCGGTCAAGGGTTCGCCGCTGCCCGACACCTTCAAGCCCTTCCAGGAGAAGGGCGTGCAGATGATCGGTCAGAACCAGACGAAGACGGCCGTCGTGGACAAGATCGACAAGGTCTCCGAGGTCGGTCTGACCAACCCGGACTACCGCCGCAGGCTGGTGGACACCGCCCGCGGGGCCGCCTCCGGTGACCAGGCCGGTGTCTTCGCCGACCTCAACAAGAAGTGGTCCGAGGCCCAGAAGAACATCGGCTGACACCTGCCCCGGCGCAGCGGCGCGGCCGCCCGGGTGTCCCCCGGAGGCGTAGGCCGCGCCGTTGCCAGGGCGGTGGGCACGATCGAAGGAACGAGATGAGCACACTGCAGAAAGACAGGGGCCGGACCGCCACCGGAACGGCCCCGGCGGGCGGGCCGGAGCCCGCCCGGACCTCGCGCCGGCGCAGGCGCGTCAACCGCCGGTACTGGTGGTTCACCCCGTGGCTCTACCTGCTGGTCCCACTGGCCCTGCTGGTGACCTTCACGTACCTGCCGATCGTGGAGATGTTCCGCTACAGCCTGACCGACTGGGACGGCATCAGCACCACCAGCGAGAACGTCGGTGCCGAGAACTACACGGACCTGTTCACCCGCCCCGAGCTCTTCAAAGTGTTCGTGGTGAGCGGTGTCTACCTGGCCGCCGCCGTTCTGCAGATCGCCGCGGCGCTCTACTTCGCGACGGTGCTCAGCTTCAACACGCGGTTCCGCAACCTGTTCAAGGGGATCCTGTTCTTCCCCTACCTGATCAACGGCGTGGCCATCGGGTTCGTGTTCCTGTACTTCTTCCAGCCCGGGGGGACGCTCGACTCGGTCCTGCGCCTGGTCGGCGTGGACGGCGAGTACCTGTGGCTGGGCAACCCGGACTTCGTCAACAAGTCCCTCGCCGGTGTCTCGGTCTGGCGCTACATGGGCCTGAACATGGTGCTGTTCCTCGGCGCCATCCAGTCCATCCCCGACCACCTGTACGAGGCGTCCGCCCTGGACGGGGCCAACCGCTGGCAGCAGTTCCGGCACATCATCGCCCCGAGCATCAAGCCGATCATCAGTCTCAGCGCGATCCTGGCGGTCTCCGGCTCGCTGGCGGTCTTCGAGATCCCGTACATCATGACCGACGGCGCCAACGGCAGCCAGACCTTCGTGATCCAGACCGTGAAGATGGCGTTCAAGTTCGACAAGGTCGGTCTTGCCTCCGCGTCCGCCGTCGTCCTCCTGGTCCTGATCCTGCTCGTGACCTGGATCCAGCGCCGGCTCGTGCCGGAGGAGAGGGTTGAACTCTCGTGACCACCACCGCTCCCGCCACCCGGCGCGCCCCGCGCGCCCGCCGGCCCCGGCCGACCGCCGGAGGCACGGCCAAGTACCTCTCGCTGGTCATCGCCAGTACCGCCGTCCTCATCCCGCTCGTGGTCGTCCTGTTCGCCTCGCTGAAGACCAGCGAGGAGATGCTCACCACGGGGCCGCTGAGCCCGCCCTCCGACTGGTTCAACTTCGCCAACTTCGGTGACGCGTTCACCAAGGGCAAGATGCTCAACGCGTTCACCAACACCACGATCATCCTGCTGGTCTCGACCGCCGGCACGGTGCTGATCGGGTCGATGACCGCCTACGCCATCGACCGGTTCGAGTTCCGGCTGAAGAAGCTCGTGATGGGCCTCTTCCTGATCGCCACGCTCGTCCCGGGCGTCACCACCCAGGTCGCCACCTTCCAGATCGTCAACGAGCTGGGCGCGTTCAACACCCACTGGGCGCCGATCCTGCTCTACCTGGGCACCGACATCGTCTCCATCTACGTCTTCCTGCAGTTCATCCGCTCCATCCCGGTCTCGCTCGACGAGGCGGCGCGGCTCGACGGTGCCAACTCCTTCACCATCTTCTGGCGGATCATCCTGCCGATGCTCAAGCCGGCCATCGCCACCGTGGTGATCATCAAGGGCATCGCCGTCTACAACGACTTCTACATCCCGTTCCTCTACATGCCCTCCTCCGACCTCGGCACCATCTCCACCTCGCTGTTCCGCTTCAAGGGACCGTACGGCGCGCACTGGGAGACCATCTCGGCGGGCACGATCCTGGTCATCCTGCCCACCCTGATCCTCTTCCTGGTGCTCCAGCGGTTCATCTACAGCGGCTTCGCGGCCGGCTCGACCAAATGACCACCCCCCACCGTGCGGTGCCGGACCTGCGCCCCGGCACCGCACCCCGCACCGGCCGGGCAGCGGTGGTGAGTGCGCGTGTCACCATCCGGGACGTCGCGGCCCGCGCGGGGGTGTCCACAGGAGCGGTGTCGCTGGCCCTCAACGACCGGCCGGGGATCTCCCGGCCCACCCGGGAGCGCATCCGGGAGGCCGCCGCCGAGCTCGGCTGGACGCCCAGCGCGCCCGCCCGCAGCCTCGCGAACGCCACCCCGAAGGTCCACGCCGTCGGCCTGGTCGTCACCCGACCGGCCCGCCAACTCGGTCTGGAACCCTTCTACATGGAGTTCGTCTCCGGCATCGAGAGCGTGCTGGAACAGCGCGACGCCTGCCTGCTGCTGCGCCTGGTCCAGCACCGGGATCAGGAGATCGCCGTCCAGCGGCAGTGGTGGAGGGAACGCCGGGTCGCCGGCTCCGTCCTGGTCGACCTCCTCCCGGACGACCCGCGCATCCCGGCCCTCGCCGGACCGGGCATGCCGGTGGTCGCGGCCGGCCATCCGGACCTCGTCCGGGGCCGCGTCCCCGCCGTCTGGACCGACGACGAGGCGGCCGTCGAGGAGGCCGTGCGCTACCTGGCCGTCCTCGGCCACCGCCGGATCGCCCGGGTCGGCGGGGACCCCGCCCTCGGCCACACCGCGATCCGTTCACGCGCCCTGGAACGCACGGCCTCCGCGCTCGGCCTGGATCCCCCGGTCAGCCTGCCCACCGACTACTCCGGCGAGGCCGGCGCGCGGGCCACCCGCACCCTGCTCTCCTCCGCCGGCGGGCGGCCCACCGCCATCGTCTACGACAACGACATCATGGCCGTGGCCGGGATCTCGGTCGCCGCCGAGATGGGCCTGCACGTCCCCCGGGACCTCAGCATCGTCGCCTGGGACGACTCCCAGCTGTGCCGGCTCACCCATCCGACGCTGACGGCGATGAGCCACGACGTCCACGGCTTCGGGGCCCAGGCCGCCCGTACGCTCCTCCACCTCGTGGACCGAACGCCCGTACCGCACGGCCCCGCCCGGACCCCGGTCCTCGTCCCCCGCGGCAGCAGCGCGCCCCCCGGCGCCGGCTGACCCCGCCCCAGACCCCGGTCCGCCCCCGTCTCCTGTTGAGGGTCAGGAGCAACGGGGGCGGGCCGGACACCACCCACCGGAGCACCGCCCATGACCCCGTACCCGCCCGCCGCCGGGCTCCTCGTCAACGAGATCCGCCCCTACGCCTGGGGCTCGACCACCGCCATCCCGCGGCTGACCGGACGCACGCCCACCGGGCTGCCCGAGGCCGAGCTGTGGATGGGTGCCCACCCGGCCGCGCCGTCCCTGCTCGACCGGGGCACCGGCGGGGTCCCGCTCCACGAGGCCATCGCGCGGGCCCCGGAACAGGAGCTGGGCCGGGGCGTCCTCGGCCGCTTCGGCGCCCGCCTGCCGTTCCTGCTCAAGGTCCTCGCCGCCGAGCGGGCCCTGTCCGTCCAGGTCCACCCGACCACCGCGCAGGCCGAGGCGGGGTACGACGCCGAGGAGGCCGCCGGGGTACCGCTCGACGCACCCCACCGGCTCTTCAAGGACCGCCACCACAAGCCCGAACTGATCTGCGCGCTCGACGACTTCGACGCACTGTGCGGCTTCCGCCGGCCCGCCGCCACCGCCGGACTGCTCGCCCCGCTCGGCGTCGCCGCCCTGGACCCGTGGATCACCGTCCTGCGCACCGAGGAGCCGGCCCGGGCCCTGCGCACCGTCCTCACCGAGGCGCTCGGCACCCGGCGCGAGCGCGGCGTCGAGGCGGCCCGGGAACTGGCCGGCGCGCTGCGGCGGG
>NZ_JBSGFD010000201.1:0-14300 GCF_053603215.1 Kitasatospora sp. NPDC004240
GGAGCATCGTGGTGCCCACGGCCCGCCCGCCGCCCGGCCCAGCTCCGGCCGGCTCGCGGGCCGTCCAGCCTGCCCCGACGCCGTCGGCCCCGACGCTGCCGACGCCCCCCGCCGCCCGCCTCCACGGCAGGTGCGAAAAGATTTGCGGAAAGATTCCCGGTCGACGAGGCAACCCGATCCGGCCCCCATCGCGTTCAGCTGCCGTGAGAAGGACGCGAAGGACACGACCGACGGGAACGGCATGGCGGCGGGGACGGCAGGATGAGGGACGCGACACGGGACTTCGAGGAGTTCGTCGCCGCCCGCAGCCCACGCCTGCTGCGGATGGCCTGGCTGCTGACGGGGGACCCGCACCTCGCCGAGGACCTGCTGCAGACAGCGCTCGCCCGGGTATGGCCGAAATGGGACAAGATCTCCATCGACCGGCCGGAGGCGTACGTCCGGAAGGTCCTGGTCAACTCGCACGTCTCGTGGTGGCGCCGGCGCTGGCACGGCGAACTGCCGCACGGCGAGCTGCCGGAGCGCCCGACGAACCGCTCGGACCCGTTCGAGGAGATGGTGGTCGGCCAGGTGGTGGCCGCCGCCGTCCGGGCGCTGCCGCCGCGGCAACGGGCGGTGGTGGTGCTGCGCTACTTCGAGGACCTCAGCGTCGAGGAGACCGCCGAGGCCCTGGGCTGCACCACGGGCACGGTGAAGAGCCAGACCTTCCGGGCGCTCCAGGCGCTGCGCGGCAAGCTGCCCGCCCGGGAACTGCTGACCGACGGGGGGCGCCGTGACGGGTGACGAGCACCTGACCGATGACGGCCGGACCACCGGTGACGGCCGGACGCCCGGTGACGATGTCGCCGAGGTGGAACAGGAGCTGCGGGTCCTGCTCCACCGGGCCGCGCCCGAACTGCCGGCGCCCGCCGACCGGATGGCGCGGATCCTCGACCGCGCCGACCGCACCCGCCGGCGCCGGCGGTCCGCGGCGCTCACCGCCGGGCTGACCGCCGGACTGGCGGCCGCCGTCCTGGTGGCGGCACCGGCGATCGCGCCCACCCCGGGCCCGGCCGTCGGACCGGCCGCCGGACCGGCCGCCGGACCGACCGGCGTCACCGGACCGCCCGCCCCCACGCCCACCCCCGAGGTCGGCGCCGATCCCGCCCGGCCCGTCCGGTTCCCGGACCTCGGCGGGGTGGTGCTCGACCTGCCGGCCAACTGGTACGCGATCGCGGCACCCTCGTACGACCCGATGAACAGCCTGGGCCACCTGTCCACCCAGGCGCTCACCGCCAAGGCCACCTGCCCGCCGCCCACGGGCGAGCCGAAGAGCCCCCTCGCCGTCTGCACCCCCACCGGCGAACTCGACAGCGGCGGGGTGCTGATCACCCTCATGCTGACCACCTCGTCGGCCGGACCGGAGGCGTCCGCCGGCCCCGAGCAGCTGACCGAGCAGCCACTCGGCCTCGTGTGCCAGGCCCGCGGCGGCACCCTCAGCCTGGAGGGCGAGCGCACCGGTATCGCCAAGGGCGTCGTCCTGCTGGAGGCCTGCCTCAGGGAGCCGGACCAGCGGACGATCGAGCAGGTCCGACGCCTGCTGGCCTCCCTGCGCCCGGCCGGCCTCCAGGGCGGAGCGAGCGCCGAGCCCACCGAACCCGCCGCGCCCGGCAGCAGCCGGCGCTGAACCCGCCCGCCAGGGCACCACCGACCCCCTCTCGAAGGCCGAACCGCCATGTCCCTACCCCGTCACGCCCTGATCGCCGTCGGCGGAGCCGCCACCCTGCTGCTGGCCGCCTGCGCACCCACCGGTGCGCCCACGGGTACGATCACCGCCGCCGCGGCACCCGACCGGGCACCCGTCGCGGCGTCCACCTCGACTTCCGCCACCGTGCACGCCACAGCGCCCGTCACCGCGCCCGCCTCCGAGCCGGCACCGGGATCCGCCGCTCCGAGCGGCCCGGCCGCGGTGACCGCCGGCCGCCCGGTCCCGCCCGAACTGCCCCGCCGACTGCCCGGCCTCGGAACGAAGTTCCTCGCCGCCGTACCGGCCCAGGCCCGGCAGGTACTGATCGTCACCGGCCGGGGCCCGGACTCCTCCTCGTCCGCCGCCGTGCTGTACACCTACGACGAGGCCGGCGACGGCTGGAAGGCCGGGCCGTCCTGGCCCACCCACAACGCCCGCCGCGGCTGGACCGCCGACCACCGCGAGAACGACCTGCGCTCCCCCGTCGGCGTGTTCACCCTCTCCGACGCGGGTGGCCGGCTGCCCGACCCGGGATCCCGCCTGCCGTACGACCACGACGACGCCTTCACCATCGGCGGCACCGGCTTCGAGGGCGAGCCGCTCGCCGGCTCCTTCGACCACGTGGTCGCCATCGACTACAACCGGGTCCCCGGTTCCTCCCCGCTGGACCGCCGCCGCCCCCGCGGCGGCCGCTACGGCGGCGGCATCTGGCTCCACGTCGACCACGGCGGCCCCACCCACGGCTGCGTGAGCCTGCGGCTGGAGCACATGCGCGAACTGCTGCTGGCCCTGGACCCGGCCCTGCGGCCGGTGGTGGTGATGGGGGACGCGGCGGCGCTGGGGCAGTGAGGGGTGCTCAGGCCTCGCCGTGGAGGTGGCGCTCGAACTCGGCCCGGACGGTCCGGATGGCCCGGGTCACCGCGGCTTCGAGGTTCTCCGAGCCCACATCCACCCCGAATAGAAGGGCCCAGGGCCCGGTGGCCTCCTCCCAGCGGTCGCGGTCACCGGCGTTGCACGGCATCAGGATCGCGGTCCAGCGGGGGCGACTCTGCTCGAACTCCTGGAGCAGGGAGCGATGCTGGCCGTCCAGGAGGGCGAAGCCGTCGACCAGGACCAGGGCGGGGGCCGTCATTCCGGCGCTCAGCAGGGCCCGCACCTCGTCCGGGCCGAAGTCCTGGACGACCGGCCGGTACCCCAACCGGATGACGATGTCGGCCACCCGGCGCGCCAGCGAACCCTCCATCGCGGGGCCGAAGGGGTTCCAGTCGATGGACCGCCGGCCGTAGTGCCGGTGGTCCCGGCCCCGTGGGACCTGGTACCGGTTACCCGCCAGTACCAGGATGCGCAGCTCGGAGACCTGGCTCACCGGGAATGCGGCCGGCCAGGTACGGATGTCCGCGGTCCGGCCGACCGGGATCACCGTGGCCTCGGCGACCTCCACGATCCGACGGGCCAGCCGGTGGACGGCCAGCTCGTAGGAGGACCGGTGGTAGGCGAGCTTCATCAGGGTCTGCAGGCCCTCCGTCGCGTAGTCCGGGCCGAACCCGGCATGGTTGACCTGGAGCTCGGCCGCCACCGGTGGCAGCGGGTAGCGACTCATCGGCGCCCACAGCACCGGCACGATGCCGCTGGTGCGCTCCGAGTCCACACTCGCCTGGTACACCGGGCGCTGGGCGAAGGCGTACCACTGACGGCCGCACAGCTCGCTGTGGAAGTAGCGCGGGGAGTACAGCGGGACGAACACCCGGCACACCGCGATCTCCTCCGAGACCCGCTCCGCCCACTGCTCGCCGTAGCGGTCGGGGTCGTCCATGAAGCCGACGGGGACGCCGCTCGATACCTCGGTGAGCTGGAGGATCTCCTCGCAGAGGTCCCGGAAGAGCCGGCGCTCCCACAGGCCGGCGTTCCGGCGGTCGGTCGTCGACGCGTGGGCGTAGGAGAGGAAGAAGTAGGGCCGGGTGAGGGCCTCGGGGTCACCCGTCGAGGCCCGCGGTTCCGGTCGCGAGGGCTGCGCGGATCGCAGCCGCACATCCAGCTCCGCGGCCCACCGGTCGAATCCTGTCACCCGGGCCTGGTCGATCATCCGTCTCAGATCGGCGGGCAGGGCGTGCCGGAGCAACGCCCGCCGGAGCGAGGGGGGCGGGTCGTCCTCCGGGAGCTCGCGGTCGAGCCAGCCCTCGACCGCCGGGTTGACCGCGTACAGCAGCGCCCCGAAGCGGGCCGGGCGTTCGGTGAGCAGGCCCGGCCGGCCGTCGACCGGTTCGGTGGCGTACTCGATCACCTCACGGAACCAGTCCAGCGGACGGTCCGACAGATCGTCCGCCGGCACGTAGCCGAGCGATCCGTCCTCCAGCACCCGGCCCGGGAGCAGCCGGCCATGGTGGAGGCGGAGCGCGTCGACGGCCGCGTTCAGAACCATCCGCACGCCGAGGGGCGCCTCCGCCAGCCGGTCGCGTAGCAGCGGCAGGTTGGCGAGGGTCGGGAACACCTCGTTGACCTGGGCCAGCCGTACGGCCTCGGCCAGGCGCGGGTCCAGCCCGGTGGCCTCGGCCACCTCGTTCTCCAACAGGTAGGACCGGACCTGCGTCTGGTCGAAGCGATCGAGGAACGGCGGGAGGTCGACGGCCGGGGTACGGACGGTGGCCAGCCACAGCAGCGGGCTCCGGGCGGAGTCCCACAGCTGGGTCAGCGCGGTGACGGCCTCCTCGTAGCGGTCGTCCTCCGGGTCCAGCAGGAGGTCCGCGTCGTCCAGCCAGACCACGGTGGCCCGGGTCGGGAGGTCCGGCGGGGCGGCGACCTCTGCCGTGGTCCGGGGGTGCCACACGATCCAGTCGTCAGGGCGGAGGTGGCGCAGTGCCTCGAAACAGGCCCGGGTCTTGCCGACGCCGGCCCGGCCCGTGACCAACAGCCGCCAGGGCTGGTAGCCGTTGGCGGAGACCGCCACTTCCCGCAGCGTCTCGTCCGTCTCCCGCTTCAGGTACGGCGTCAGCTCCGGCAGGCCGTCCTGCCGCCCCGGGTCGCGGACGCCGAGCGCCAGCGGGGAGGCCAGCACCCGGTCCAGCGGCCAGAGGGCGGCGGAGACCGGGCCGCCCGCCCGCGGCGCCGTCTCGGTGAACGGCAGTGCCTCCTCGCCCACCGTCCCCTCGGCGGGGTGCGCCGTCTCCGGGGCCGCCCTCTCCGGGGCCTGCTCCACGGTCGGCCCCTCCCCCGCCTCGACGGCGACGAAGTCCGCGAGCGAGTCCCGCCGGGCGGCCAGGTACGCGGCGACCTCGCGGCGGACCAGGCGGCGCAGGTGGGTGACGTCCGGGCGCAGTTGGGCGCCGAGCAGGGCCTCCCGTACGCCGGGCAGGAACTCGAACTTCAGCCGGTCGGGGTCGGTGCCGGGGGCGGGCGCCTCCCAGGGGCGCAGCAGGCCGCCGAGCAGGACCTCGGCGAGGTGGCCGTGGTCGGCGTCGGGGAGCGTGGCGCGCCGGACCAGGGTCATCACCGGGAGGACGAGCGGGACGGCGGAGAGGTGGCCGGCGAGTCGCTGGGCGAGCGGGGAGGCGGTCTCGCGGAAGTTCTTGAGGGCGAGTTCGGCGGTCGGGGGCGCGGCGGCGGTGACCGGGGCGGTCGGCGCCGGGGGTTCCTCGCCGACCAGCAGGCAGCTCAGCCGGGTGCGTCGGCCGCCGCCGGCGACCAGGCCGGCGAGCGCGCCGAGCGAGGCGGGTGCGGCATCGACGACGGGGACCGGCATGGGCCGGCGGCGGGTCGCGGCGCGCAGGCGCCGGCCGCGGGGGCGGGCGCCGGGGGTGCTGGTCTCCCAGCCGGCGTTGGGGGCGGCGGGTCCGGTGGCGCGCAGGTGGAGCGGGACGGGGCGGACGGCTCCGCGGGACCAGAGGCGTTCGGGCAGGACGTTGAGCAGGGCGACCGAGCCGTGCCGGCCCCAGCCGCGCAGGACGGCGTCGAGCGCGGGGCGGCCCCAGCCGTCGGCGACGGTGTCGGTGACGACGAGGACCAGCCGGCGTCCGGAGGGGTCGGCGATCTCCTGGGGGCGGCGCGGGGTGCCGCCGGGTCCGGCCGCCAGGGCGGGGGTGCCGCCGGCCTCGGTGCCGCTGAGGTACCAGACCCGCAGGTCGCGGAAGACGCCGGTCTGGGCGATGACCCGGCGCAGGTCGGCGACCAGGTCGTGCCAGAGGGTCATCGAGCGGTGGGTGTCGACGACCAGGGCGAGGTCGAGCCAGCGGCCGGGGGCCGGTCGCAGGACGGGCACGAGGAGGCGCTGGTCGGCGCCGGCCCCGACGGTGGCCTCCTCGTCGAGTTCGGGGGTGCCGCGGCTGTCGGCGAGGGTGCGGCGGCCGAGCGGGCGCAGGGCCCGCATGACGGCGAGCGGGTCGGCGAGGGCGGCGGCGCGGGGGACGCGGACCAGGTCGCCCGGACGTTCGCCGGGCCGGCCGGGGGTGGTGCGGTCGGCGAGGGCGTAGTGGCGGCGGCGCGGGCCGGGGCCGGGGCCGTCGCCTGCGGGCGTATCGCCCTCGGGGTGCTCGGGGACGGGGTCGGCGCCCGGGTCGGCGCCGGGCGGGGGGTCGGCTGCGGGTGCGTCCTCGGGCCGCTCCTCCGGTTGCTCCCCGGCGGGCGTGCGGGCGGCGCCGCCGAGGCAGGCGGCGAGCCAGAGGATGTCGGCGAGCTCCTCGGGGCCGGGGTCGACCGCCGGGGCGGCTCCGGCCTCGGTGAGCGCACGCAGCAGCCGGTCGATCACGGTGCGGCCGGTCCGGTGAGCTTCTGCAGGACGGTGTGCAGGAAGGCCTCGCGTTCCTCGTCGTCGGACCAGGCGCCGCTGAGGCGCAGTTGGACGGCGTTGAGGAGCTGGTCGGTGGCGAGGTCGCCCTCGACGCGGCGGCGTTCGAAGGCGCTGATCAGGTCGTGGACGAGCGCGCGGCGTTCCCGGTCGAGGTCGGCGGGCAGGTGCAGGCGCTGGCGGATGATCTGTTCGAGCTTCTCGGTGGTGGGGGGCTGGACGTGCAGCCGGATGCAGCGGCGCAGGAAGGGCGGCGGGAAGTCGCGTTCGTTGTTGCTGGTGAGGACCACGAGCGGGAAGGCCCGGCACTGGACGCGGCCGCCGCGGACGGTGACGGTGTGGGCGCCGGGCTCCGTCCCGGCATCCCCGTTCTCGTCGTCGGTGCCGATCCGGACGCGGCTCTCCCGGGCGGCGATCCGGGCGAGTTCGGGGATCTCGTAGCCGCCGTCCTCGAAGACGGTGAGCAGGTCGCCGGGCAGGTCGATGTCGCTCTTGTCGATCTCGTCGACGAGCAGGACGCGCGGGGTGTCCTGCGGGAGCAGCGCGGTGCCGAGCGGGCCGAGCCGCAGGTAGGGGGCGATGGAGTGGTCGTGGTCGGGTTCGGGCTGCGGCTGCCCGGCCGCCGGGGACTCCCCGGTGTCGCCGCCGCGCAGGTGGCGCAGGTTGGCGTCCTGGAGACGGCCGATGGCGTCGTAGTGGTAGAGGCCGTCGCGCAGGGTGCTGCGGCTGGTGATGGGCCAGTGCAGGACGGGGCCGAGGGCGAGGTCGGCGGCGATGCTGTGGGCGAGGGTGGACTTGCCGACGCCGGGCTTCCCGGTGACCAGCAGCGGGCGGCGCAGGTAGAGGGCGGTGTTGACGGCGTCGATCTCGGTCGCGTCCGGGACGTAGCCGGCGCCGCGCCGCCGGGTGCGTTCCCAGGCGGGGCCGGTGCAGCCGGGGGGCCGGTAGCCGGGGTCGGGGGTGCCGTCGAAGTCGCGCCAGGGCGGCTGTTTGCCGTCGAGTCTGGCGAGGCGTTGCGCGGGGGTGCCCTCGCCCTGGTAGATCCACCAGTCCTTCATGTCCTCGTTCCTTCCCTTCTTCTGCCGTCGGGATCCTGTCCCGGGAGCTCGGGTGGGGTGGTGCGTCGGGTGCGCTCCCGAGGGCGCGCGCCGGGGGCGGGGCGGTGCGTGGCGGGTGGTGCGGGCGGTGCGGGCCGGGCGGTGCCTACAGGGTCGTACGGGCGGTGCGGGCAGGGCGGTGCGCGGTACGGGCCGGGTCGTGCGTCAGGAGAGCGATCGGGTCTGCGGTCGGTGCTCGGGGTCGTCCCAGAGCAGGACGAGCGCCTGGGGCGGGGCGTACGGGCCGCCCGCGCGCAACCGGCGCACGGTGTCGGACAGCCGTTCCAGGTCGGGGCCGGTGCCCGGGGCCTCCTCAGGGGTGATCAGCGCGACCAGGCCGCTTCCGTCGGCGCCGTCCGGGAGGACGTCCGGGGGCGGGCCGCCGCGTCGCCAGAGCGCGATGGGCAGACCGGCGTCGAGCAACGCGGCCAGGGTGTCGGGCAGTTCGCGGTGCGGCACCTCCACGAGCGCGCACACCGGGTGGTCCTCGGCGGCGAGCCGGTCGACCCGGGCGTCGTCCGGCGCGGCGCCGCGCAGCGGGAGCAGTCCGGCCGGATCGGTGCCGCCGTACGCGCGGAACCAGGCCCACTTGCGCCGCCAGGCGTCCTCGGCGAGGCCGGTGCGCTCGTCGGGCGCGCGGACCACCACCTCGAAGCGGCGGCCGAGTTCGGTGTACCGGCCCTTGCGGCGGATCGGCAGCTGCCAGCGTTCGAAGTCCTCGTCCAGCAGGTCCTCGGGGACGTGGAACTCGATGCGTTCGACGCCCGGCCGGGCCGCGTCGCCCAGCAGCTGTCCGGTGAGCGCGGTGCGGACGGCGTCGCGGCGGATCGGGCCGTCGGACTCCCAGAGGTGCTCGAAGCCGTCGCGGTGCAGCCAGATCCGCACCAGGTGGGCGTCCTGCTCGCTGGACTCGACCAGCTGGACGTGGAGTTCGCCGCGGCCGTCCCCGGCGGGGGCGTCCGGCGCCGGGACGGCGTCGGCGGCGATCCGCCCGGCGGTGCGGCGCACCCAGCCGGCCAGGGCCTCGGCGCGTTCCGGGTCGGGCTCGCGGGCGGCGAGGAAGCGGACGTACAGCAGCGGGAGCGGCAGGCTGCGGGCGGTGCCGAGGCGTTCGTCGAGGTCGCGCAGGACGGCCATCGGGTTGCGGTCGGGCAGCGCGGGGCCGGGCGGGGCGCAGCCGGCGACCTCGAAGGCCCAGCGGTAGGCCTGGTAGGCGTGCTCGGGCGGGCGGGGGCCGGGGAACAGTCCGCGCAGTTCGTCCCAGGCCTGCTGGTCGAGGCGGGGGGCGCCGTCCGGTGGCCGTTCGGTCCAGTGGTGGCCGTCGAGGGGGTTGCCGTCCCAGCCGGTGATCCGCCACTGGATCTGCTGCCAGGCCCGGCCACCGACGGCGAGCGCGGCCAGATCGTCACGGACCAACGCCGCGATGTCCGGCAGCTCCCGCACACTCTCGTCCAGACTCCTGCCCGACAACCGGCTCAACAAGGTATCGGTGAGCCGGCCCACACCGTCCACGTTCTGCGCCGGCATCCCCGGCCGCGAGGCGAACAACACGAAATCCCGCCGACCCGCGTCACGCCCCCCACGACCGTAGTCCACCGCACCGAACCGCGCCCGCGCCGCCGCCGGCAGGTCCAGACGACACGCGTCACCGATCGACACCACCCGCCGGAACCGGTCCCGCACGACACTGGCCGAACGCCAGAACCGCAACGCCGACCCCAGATCCAGATGCCGGATCGGCTGCTCCCCCGCATCCGCGAACGGCAACAGCAACCGGTCGTCCTCACCCGCGAAACCGTGCCCCGCCCAGTAGATCCACAACAGATCACCGTCACACCCGGGCAACTCACGCAACAGGGCGTCCTCGATCCCCGTACTCACCGCCGGACGGTGCACCAACGGCTCCCCCGACGACGTCACCGGCCGCTCCGCCGCACCGAACGGCTCCAACGGCGACAGGAACAACCGCACGTTCGCCACCGGCACCCCACCCGGCCCCGTCAACCACTGCGCCATCCGCACCGCATCCCGCGCCGGACCCCGCAGATCCCACCCCCGCCCCACCCCGTACGACTCGATGCCCACCACCAACGCGAACACACGCTCCGGCGCGAGCGGCCGGCAGGGCGGCGCTCCGGCAGCGCTCACCCGACGGGTCCGGGGGCCGCCGGGGCGTCGCCGCGTACGGCGTGGTGGACGGCGGCGGCGATCGCGTCGTACACGGCCGGGAGCTTGAAGTAGGCGCTGTGGCAGTGCGGGAAGGGCTGGCGGCTGCTCACCTCGCGGTCGGTGACCCGGGGGTCGCCGGGGAACACCGGGCCGGCCCGGTAGCCGAGCAGGTCGCGGGGGTCGTAGAGGTTGAGCCAGTCGGGGAACCCGGGCGGCAGGGCGGCGCCGGGCTCCAGGCCGTTGAGCGCGCCGAGTTCGTGCAGGAAGGGCGCCTGGGAGCCGACGGTCACCAGTAGGTCGAGGCCTGGCAGCGGCGCGCCGTCGGCGGCGGCGAGGGCCAGGCAGTCGACCAGGGCGATGCCGCCGAGGCTGTGGCCGATCACCACGGTCGGGCCGGGGGCGGCGGTGATCCGCTCGGCGAGGAAGGCGCGCAGGGCGCCGCCGCGGGCCTGGTAGCGCAGGATGTCGCCGAGCGCGGGCGTGGCGCCGACGGTGAGCGTGCCGCGCTTGGCGTCCAGCAGGCGCTGGCCGCCGACGCGCATGCCGAGCCTGCCGAGGACGGCGGCGGCCCGGCCGGCCGGTCCGCGCGCGGTGCCGCCGAACAGGTCGGCGAACAGCTCGACCAGCCGGTCGCGTTCGTCACCGGTGCAGAGCGCGCCGGGGCCGGCGTCGGCGAGCAACTGGGCGACCAGGGCGCGGGCGGTGGCGGCGGTGAGCTCGGCGCCGGCGACGGGGTCGAACGCCTGCTCGCAGGCGCGGGCGAACTCCTCCGCGCCGTCGACCTGCCTCAGCGCCCCGGGCAGGTGCGGGGTGAGGCCGGTGGCGTCGAGGAGCTCGGCCAGCCGGGCCCCGCCCGCCCCGGTCGCGGCCGTGGCGGGGTCGGCGGCGAGGCCGGACAGCAGCTCGGTGGCCAGGGCGCCCGGGTGGGGGGCGCCGGGGAAGCCGAACCCGTAGTCCTCGGTGGTGAGTTCGGCGAGCACCCGCAGCTCGCAGAGCGGGTCGGCGAGCAGTAGCGTCCAGTCGTCGTGCTCCTCGGCCACGGGCGACCACGGACCGGTGGGTCCGGTGGGTCCGGTGGGTCCGGCCTGGGCGGGCAGGCCCGGGAAGCCCGGGATGGAGGCGCCGCCCGCGCCCAGGGCCGCGCCGTACTCGTCGCCCCAGTAGCAGGGCGCCACCTCGGCGTCCGGGAACCGCGCGCCCAACTCCTCGGCCACCAGGGCGAAGAGCGGGTCGAAGCCCTCACGCCGTACGCCGGTGCCGTGCACGAAGAGGAACCGCATGACCGCCCCCGCCTCAGGTTCTGTCCCGTTGTGATCCGCCCAGCACACTAGCGCCGCCCGACCCGGCCCACAGCCCGTCCGACGGTACGGGCGAACGCCCGTGACCGGTCTGATACATGATCAGTACACGGTGATCGCACCCTGGTTGTGCGACGCCGCGGCCGAACGCCCTACACCGGGCGCCGGCGGTCCCGGCCGGGACCGCCTCCGAGGCGGAGGACCTGCGCCGGCTCGCGGAGCGGGCCTACCCGGCGGCGGGCCTGCTCACGTCGCCTCCTGGCGGTGGGGTGAATCCCGGGGCGGGGCCGTAACCCGGGCGGCTCGAGCTCGTTGGGTCGGGCATGAAGAAGCGCAGCATGCTTGCCGTGGCCTCGCTGGCCGTGGGTGTCGTGGCGTCACTGACCGCGCCGAGTGCGCACGCCGGGGTGAGCGGGGTGCCCGTCGACTCGTTGGGGCCCCTGAACCACGGCGCGGTGCTGGACGACGTGCCCGCGGTGGCGGACGGCCGGGGCGTGAGTGACGCGACGGGGTACGTGACGGGGACCGCCAACGGGTTGGTGGGCTGACGGTCCCCGCCGGTCGTGGGGCCGGGGGTCAGCCGGCGGGGGCGCCGAGGTCCTGGGTCCAGTAGAGGCCGCCGGGGCCGGGGGCGATGCCGACGCCGATGTCCTTGAAGGCGCATTCCAGCATGTTGGACTGGTGGATGCCGCCGTCCATCCAGCGGGTGAAGACGGTGTTGGCGGTGCTGGGGCCCCGGTCGAGGTTCTCGCCCCACTGTGACCAGCGGTAGCCGGCCGCGGTGATCCGGGCGTCGGGGCGGACGCCGTCCGGGGTGGAGTGGTCGAAAAAGGCGCGGGCGACCATGTCCTCGGAGTGCTTCTGGGCGGCGGCGTGCAGCCGCGGGTCTATTCGCAGCGGCCCACAGCCGACCTTGGCACGTTCGGCGTTGACCAGGTCGACGACCTGGCGTTCCAGGCTGGGGCGGGTCGGCGTGGGGGTGGGCGTCGGCGTCGGCGTGGGGGTCGGTGCGGGCGGGACGACGACGCTCGGCACGGGTACCGGGGTCAGGGTCGGGGTGGGCGTCTCCGGTGCGGGGGCGGACAGCGGCAGGACGACCGGGGTGTCGGGGACGCTGGCGGGCGTGGTCGGCTCGGGTGCCGGGGCGGACTCCGGGCTGTGGGAGCCCGGCCAGACGAACGCGAGGGTGGCGACGGCGAGCAGGGCCGCGCCGCCGGCGCCGACGGCCGTACGGTGGCGGGCGAAGAGGTTCGGTCCGCCGGAGGCGCCGCCCGAGGAGCCGGCTCCGGAACCGCCCGCAGAACCACCCGCGGAGCCTCCCGCCGACGGACCGCCGGCCGCCGCGCCGCCGGAGCCCCCGTCGGCCGGGAGTCCGCCGTCCGCCGGATGCCCGCCCGTCGCGGCGGCCGACTGGGGGTCGAAGGGCGGCGGGATCGGCAGGTCGCCCATCGGGAACGGGACCAGCGCCATGCCGGCGAGCAGCCCCTCGGCGGGGAACAGGTCCCGGCCGAGCCGGTCGCAGGCCATGCAGCCGCGGATGTGCCGGGCGACGCGCTTGCGCCAGACGGAGCTGGGGGTGCCGTCCCAGTTCGCGGTGACCTCGGCGAGTTCGGGGCAGCGCGGGTAGGCGGCGAGGGCGCGGACGACGACCCGGCCGGCCTCCAGCTGTTTCTTCATGCGCTGGACCCGGACGGCGGTGTGCTGGGGGCTCAGGTCGAGCGCCTCGGCGAGCTCGGCGCGGGTGAGCTCCCCGCTGGCCTCCAGCCACCAGAGGGAGAGCAGTTCGCGGTCGTCGGGGTCGAGCCAGCGGGTGGCCTCGGCGACCTCGCGCCGCTGGCCGGACAGGCCGAGGCGCAGGATGGTGAGGTCGGTGAAGTCGGCGCGCGGGTCGTGGACCTCCCAGGTCTCGTCGAGGCCGCCGACGGCCGCCTGCGCCTGGCCGGTGCAGCGGCGGCGCACCTGGTTCATGGTGATCGCGACGAGCCAGGAGCGGAAGGAGCCGGGGTCGCGGAGCCCGTCCAGTCCGTCGAGGGCTCTGATCATGGTCTCCTGGGCGATGTCGTCGACGTCTGCGTGGCCGTCGAGGGCACGGCCCGCCACGTTGTAGACCAGCGGCATCCAGGTGGCGACGAGTTCCTCCCGGGCATCGCGGTCGCCTGCCTGGGCGGCGAGCACCAAGGTGGTGCCGGTGGGGGTGTTCCGACCGGCCCTGCGCCTTACGTCAACATTCATGGTCCGCACTCCGTGTTGCCGTTCCGTTCCGCCGCTGCCTCTTCGGAGACCTCGGGGAAGAGCTCAGATAACAGCAATTCGCGCGGATTCGGAAAACGGGGGCCGGGAACGGCCCCGGGTACGGACCGGACGGTCTCCAGGGCTGTTACAGCAGGCCTTTGGACGCCTCGTCACGACGGGGAAGCGAAGACCTGGGTCCACCAGGGGCCGCCGCTGCCGGTGCGGACGCCGACGCCGAGCTGCTTGAAGGAGCAGTTGAGGATGTTGGCGCGGTGGCCGGGGCTGTTCATCCAGGCGTTCATGACGGCGGCCGGGTCCTTCTGGCCGCGGGCGATGTTCTCGCCCCAGGCGCTCCAGCGGTAGCCGGCCTGCTCGATCCGGTAGTCGGCGTGGTGACCCTCGGGGCTGGCGTGGTCGAAGTAGCCGCGGGCCGCCATGTCCTCGCTGTGGTTCTGGGCGGCGGTGGTGAGGCGGGCCTCGACGGTGACCGGCCCGCAGCCGTTCTGGGCGCGCTGGGCGTTGACCAGGTCGGCGACCTGCTGGGCGTACTCGGCGGCGGTGCCGGTGGCGGGCGTGTTGGCCGGCTTGGCGGTGGAGCTGGGCTTGGCCGTGGTCGCGGTGGCGCTCGCCCGGGTGGTGGCGGTGGGCGTCGCGGTGGCGGTGGCGCTGGGCGTGGGGGTGGTGGTGGGCGTGGCGGAGTCCGTGGTCGCCCCGGCGGTGGTGGGGGCGGCGCTCGGGGAGGGGAGGAGGGTGGCGAGGGCGGCCGGGTCGATGCCTCCGGCGCCGGGCACCTGGATGCCGTTGTGGTCGCCCGCCTCGGCCTTGATCGCCGGGCCGCTGCCGGGGGCGAGGCCGTCGACGTCCATGGCGACGGAGTTCTCCCCGATGCCGTGCTTCCCGTCGAAGGCCGCGAACCCGGCGCCGGCCAGCACGCCGATCACCCCGGTGCCGGCCACGACCGCGGCCACGGCCACGGCCGGGCCGACGCCGCCCTTGCGCCG
>NZ_JBSGFD010000202.1:0-14264 GCF_053603215.1 Kitasatospora sp. NPDC004240
TAAGTCAGGTGACCCAGGAACCCCCCTCCAAGTTCATCCCGGCTGAACCGGGGATACAACGAAGCGCCTCACGGCGCGCAGTACCAGTACACCGTCGGCCACGGGGCGAAGTCCTTCGGCAGTTGTCGCCAGGCGCACCCCGTCCGCACCACGTAGAAGATCGCGTCCACGATCCGTCGCCGTGGATGCTTCTCCCGTCGCCCGCCCTTCGGGCCCACCCGCGCCGATGGCAGCAACGGCTCCACCAGCGCCCACTGCTCATCCGTCAGATCCGACGGATACCCGCCCCCGACAACGCTCACGAAGAGCTCAACGACCCCACCAGCCACGGGACACGGCAGATCTCAAACACGGTCTGAGTGGCTGTCCTGATCGGGTCCTGATGCTGGGCCATTTCTGTGGTCTTCAGGAATGATCGCATTGTGCGTTCTTCCAGCGACGGGCAGGAATTGTCGTGCCGACAGTCGCTCGCCCCGTATCCCTGGCCGCCGCGACCGAGCTCACTGAGAAGTCATCTCATTTGGCCAGTCTGCGGTGGCAGATGAGGGCGGCGGCGATGGTGGCGAAGGCCGCGAAGTGGTCGGCTTTGCGTTCGTAGCGGCGGTGGAGCCGGCGGAAGCCACCGAGCCAGGCGACGGTGCGCTCGATCACCCAACGGTGCCGGCCGAGGTGCTTGGAGGACTCGACTCCTCGGCGGGCGATGCGATGGGCGATCTGCCGTCGCCGCAGGTAGGAGCGGATGAAGCGGTGGTCGTAGGCTTTGTCGCCGTGGAGCTTGCCGGGCCGACGCCGCCTCGGGCCGCGGCGGGAGCGGATCGGCGGGATCGCCTCGACGAGCGGGATCAGGGCCTGGCTGTCGTGCAGGTTGGCGCCGGAGATCGCGAGCGAGATGGGCAGACCGGTACGTTCGGTGAGCAAGTGGATCTTCGACCCGAACTTGCCCCGATCGACAGGATTCGGACCCGTCAGGTCCCCTTTTTCGTGGCGCGCATGTTCATCGAGTCGACCGCGCACCTCGACCAGTCCAACTCGCCCCGGGCGCCGAGTTCGTCCAGGACCAGGCGGTAGAGCTTGGCCCACACCCGGGCCGCGGTCCACTCCGTGAACCGGCGGTGCGCGGTCGGCCCGGACGGTCCGAAACACGGCGGCAGCTGGGCCCACGTGCACCCGGACGTGGCCACGAACACAATCGCGGCCAGCACCTCCCGGTCCCCGTGACGCCGGCGGCCGCCGCCCTGCGGCCGGGTCGGTGACGCCGGCACCACCCGCTGGAACAGCTCCCACAACTCGTCCGGCACCAGGCGCTCCACGATCGTCACGCGAGTAGCCTACAAGCCCAAATGAGATGACTTCTGAATACGGATCCAGCGATGGTAGCTGTGCCCGACAGGGATGCCCCGCCGCAGCCGGACAAACCTTGGCAGAACCCGATTCCGATCCCGATCAAGCTGCCGAGGCCGCCTACCGGACGACGGGCCGTCAGCCGAGGAGGAGGGCGTCTTCATGACCGCCGGCCCACCCGGGCTCCCGTGCCGTCAGGTGCTGCGTGCGGTGCGGAGTGCCGCAGCTATGGCGTCGGGTGGGAGCATCCGGTCGATCGCCGGATGGGAGCCGCCGGTTGGCGCCGCCCGGTGTTCCCGGGCGGCGCCAAGTTCCCGACTGACAGTCAGGCTTGGTTCTCCGGGTTCAGGTTCCAGCGTTGGTTGGTGCCGCCGTTGCAGGCCCACAGGACCGGTCGGGTCCCGTCGGCGGTTACGAAGCCCGGCAGGTCGATGCAGAGCCCGGACGTGGTGTTGCGCAGGGTTCCGTCGGTAGGACGGGTCCACTGCTGTCCGCTCAGTGCGGCGCAGGGCTGGAAGGCCAGGCCGACGCCCTGGGCCAGTGCGTTGTCCTGGGTGGAGAGGCAGAGGCCGCTGTTGCGGATGGTGCCGTCGGTGGCGAGGTTGAAGTGCTGGTTGTCGCCGCCGTGGCAGGTCCAGAGCAGGATGCGGTGGCCGGCGGCGATGCCGCCTTCGATGTCGAGGCAGCTGTCGGGGGCGCCGGCCGCGCGGACGGAGGCGGTGGCACCGACCTTGCCCATGACCGAGAGCGGGGTGAAGCCGTCGACCCGATCGGCGATGGTGGTGTGGTTGAGGCCGCGCCAGACGCCGAGGTTGCCGGTGGTGTCGATGGTCCACAGGTCGGCCAGTCCGTCGCCGTCGAGGTCGCCGGAGGAGCCGATCCGCGGGTGGTCGGCGGCGGTGGTGCCGCTGTTGACCAGGATCAGGTAGCCGTTGTCCGGGGTGGTCAGTGCGGTGTAGTCGGGGGTGGCGCCGCCGGTGATGGCGTAGGCGTAGACACTGCCCGAGGCGCGGTGACGGGCCCAGAGTGTGGCCTGCGACTTGCCGGAGGTGAGGCCGTTGGCCGGGCCGGGGTTGATCAGGTCGTAGTCGTTCCAGTCGCCGGTGCCGGGGGTGGTGGGGATCAGCTGCGCCGTGTTGTTGAGTGAGTTGGCGCCGCCGGGGCGGTGGAGCCAGAGCCGGCCGTCGCGTTCGACGGTGAGCAGTGAGGTGCGGGTGGTCATGGCGCCGTCGGTGGTGGTGGCTTCTCCCTCGGGGGTGCCGAGGGCGACGAGTTGGGTGACGGTCGACCAGTCGGCGTCGTAGATGCCGGTCGAGGAGCACTCGGTGGCGACGCCGCCGAGGGTGGTCCTGCACTGGGTGGGCCGGTTGAGGGGTGTGGACGTCAGGTTGTCGAAGTGGCCGGCGCCGTCGTTGTAGACGAGGTGGAGCAGCTTCTTGAGTTCGGGGTCGGTGGTGTTGTGGGCGATGATCTGGTCGGTGTTGGCGCCGTTGATCAGGGCGCCGCGGTGGGTGATGAGGTAGTCGTTCCAGGTGGGGTGGTGGTCCTGGTCGTTGCCGGGGGCGCTGGTGGCGGTGGCGGAGGTGGTGCGGGTCGGGTCGGTGTTGGCGCCGAGCGCGGTGAGGTTGCCCGCTGCGTCGGGGCGCAGGATGTCGGGCTTGCGGTCGCCGTCGACGTCGCCGAAGACGGGCAGTGAGCCGGGCTGCCAGGGGGCGTAGTAGCTGTATACGGCGGGCTGGCTGTAGTTGCCGGCGTTGTCCTGGGCCTGGGCGTAGACGAGGTTGGTGCCCCAGTTGCCGGGGGTGTGGTGGAACGAGGCGTTGCCGGACGCGTCGGCGGTGACGGTGCCGGGGTCGCCGCAGTGCCAGCCGGTGACCGGGGTCGGGTCGGTGCTGACCCGGAAGCAGGCCAGGCCGGAGGCCTGGAGTCCGTCCGCGGGGGCCGGGTCGGTGCCGCTGAGGGTGAAGAGCGCGTTGGTGTGGGAGAAGGCGGTCGGGTTGTCGTTGGGGGTGCCGGACGGCGGGAAGTCGGGTGAGGCGATGCTCACTCGGGGGTTGGTCCGGTCGACCCGGAACCAGCATCCCGCGGTGGCGGCGGAGGTGAGGGTGCCGTCGCCGGCCCAGGCGTTCCAGCCGTACTGGTGGCCGTCGGTCAGGCTGCCGACCGGGACCGAGGCGGGGGTGTTCCAGCTGCCGCCGCCGGCCCCCGGTGTCGCGCCCCAGGTGGGGTCGGTGTCGTCCCAGATGTGGAACTGGTTGTGCAGGTTGAACCCGGCGGGCGACCAGCTGTTGATCGACAGCCAGATGTTCTGGTTGGCTCCGATCCAGCCCGGGTTCTCCCAGGGCTGGCTGCCGCTGATGCCGGTGGTGCAGTCGATCGAGCGGTTTTCCTTGGCGTAGTACGGTGCCGGGCCGGTGCGCGGGTACCAGACGCTCGGCGTGTGGTCGTACTCGGTGGTGATCGACGGGTTGTTGGCGAACCTGTGCCGGTAGTACATGTTGTTCTCGTCGTCGGGGGCGATGCCGATCACGAGGGTCGCTCGGCCCTGCGCGGTGGCCTGCTGGACGGCGCCGGTGACGTCCACGTTGAGGGCACCGGTGCCGGTGATCGAGCCGCTGGCGATCTGGGCGCAGCCGGCCATCCGGCCGTTCGCGCCGCACGGCTGGTTGCCCCAGTCGGTACCGCTGTTGATGTCGCCGTCGGCTCGGTAGAAGCCGAACGGGGTCGCGGTGCCGGGGCTGGACGCGCCGGTGACGTAGGTGTTCAGGGTGGAACCGTAGAGTGTCGGCGGTTGCGGGGCGCCGCCCGGGGTGGTGCGCAGCGCCGTGTTCAGCCCGATCTTGAAGTAGGCGCGCTGGCGGCCCTTGGGGATGCAGTCGCTGTAGCCGCAGTGTCCGGTGGCCAGCTGGCCGTAGACGTCGTAGTTCTTGGCGGTGGGGTGGTTCTCCTGAACCTCGACCGAGCCCTGGCTGTTGCTGGTGGCGACCAGTGTCGGGTCCAGGTACCAGGGGCCCGTGCCCTTGCCCAGTGTGTTTTGGTCGGGGGTCAGCTCGATGGCGCCGTCGATGACCTTGGTACCCATAGCGGCGACCACCGCGTGGGGGCCGGGAGTGTCGGCGTTGGAGGCGGCGGGTCCCTCGGTCCCGGTGTCCGTCGACTGTGCCCGGGCGGTCGCGGCGCCGGCGCCCTTGGCCGAGGACACCGGCGCGGGTGGGGTGGTGCTGGAGTCCCACTGCAGCGGGGTGGGGGCGTGGAACCTGGGCCGGCCGTCGGCGTCCTTGGCCTCGATGTTGCCGGCGGCGTCGGCCGAGACCGTCAACCCCGTGGCCGTGGTGCGGAACCGGAGCGTCTTGAGCTCGGGCAGCGTGGCGGCCTTGACGGTGCGGACGACCAGGACGTTGCGCCATCCGCCGGAGGGCAGGGCGGTGACCTGGAGGTCGACCTCGGGCAGCACATCGCGGTAGGTCGCGGTGGTGCCGTTCGTGGTCGGCGTGGGCAGTGGGAACGGGGCGGTGACGCTGAGCGTCTTGCCGTCGGTGGTGGTCAGCGCCGCCATCGGCCCGTTGCCGCCGCCGGAGAGGGTCAGGGTGGTCCCGGACACGGCCGGGCTCAACGTCCCGTCCGGATTGTGCCGCAGGGTCGGATCCAGATCGGCCCACGCGCCGTCGCGCCGGGCCCGGACGGGCTGCGCGCTGTCGGTGGTGGAGAGCCGTCCGGCCGGGGTGGCCACGGTCCTGGAGGTCTCGGTGGTGAGCGCCTCGACCACGACCGGCTGCCCGGTCTTCTTCGCTCGGGCGACGGCCTCGCCGACCGCCCGCTGTTCGGTGGTCTGTACGGCCGGGGCCGGGGCCGGGAATCCCTCCGGACCCCGGCCGGCCGATCCGTCGTCGGCGAGCGCGGGGGCGGCCAGCAGCCCCGCGGAAAGTACGACCGACAGGACAACTGTCGCTGAGCGTCGGGTTTTGCGACGTACATGACCCGAACGCCGAGAATGGTGCACTGTGCTCTGACTGGTTGACATGGTGATTCTTGGTACCCCTCCCCGAAGGCCGCCCCGACGGGCGGTCATATTGATCGGAACGATGGCCTGCAGTAGGTGAGTTGGTCAAACGGTGCGTTCACCTCGTGGCGACATGTCGGAATTGCTGGGAAATGAGGTCTAGACCTGTCGATTGAATCCGGCCAATGCTGGAGGTTGGGGCTATACACGATGCCGAAAATCCCTAAGGTTCGATGACGCGCATACGAAGGTGGGCGTGTTCCGTTTCGACTGATCACCGATGAATCGCACCGTGGGGGGAAAGTGGGGATTCGGCATGCCCGCACGCAGGTCGGGCGCGGTCGGGGCGGAGGGATCCGCCGCAGACCCGGGCCGGCGGCCGTCGTCGCCGTGCTGGCACTGCTGACCGGGCTGGTCGGCACACCGTCCACGGCGGCCTGGGCCGCCGGGCCGCGGCAGGGCGACAAGAACCGGGTGTGGTCGCCGCCGGACACACCACTCGGCCCCGACACCCCGTCCGTCACCGGCGCCGACCTGGTGACCACCCCGCTGCCCACGCCACCGGCCGCAGACAGGGGGGAGGCCCCGGCACCGGCCGCGCCACCCGTTGCCGGCAGTGCCCGGGTCACCCTGGGCCCGGACGGTGAGGAGGCCCGTGCCGCGCGTGCCGCGACCGGCGGGACCGCCGCCGCCTCCGCCGGCACCCTCGCGGTCCGCGCGGGCACCCTCCCGGTGAAGCTCGCCCCCGAGGACGGCAAGGGCCGCGGCGCCCGTGCGGTCACGGTCGAGGTCGGCGCCGCGGACAAGGGCCGGGCGGCCGGAGTCGCCGGACCGCTGCTCTCCCTCACCGACACCCAGGCCCCGGACGGCGGCAAGGGCGGACGCCAGGCCACCGTCACCGTGGAACTGGCCGGTTGGCAGGCCGCCCGCTGGACCGACCGCACCCGCCTGGTGGCTCTGCCGGCCTGTGCGCTCACCGACCCCGGCAACGCCGACTGCCATACCCGGATCCCGGTCGAGACCGTCGCCGACACCAAGAACGCGACCCTGACCGCGACCGTCACCCTCCCCGAAGCCACCGGGCCCGGCAAGACCACCGCCGACACCGGTGCGGCCAAGTCCGCCGGCGTGCCCGCGGCCGGGGCGGCGGACCTGGCGGGCCCCGCCGCGCCGATGGTGCTCGGCCTCGTCTCCGAGGCCTCGGGCTCGGGCGGTTCCTACGCAGCCACCCCGCTCGCCCCGTCGATGGCCTGGAGCGCGGGTTCCAGCACCGGTGGCTTCGTCTACTCGTATCCCATCCAGGTGCCGTCGTCCATCGGAGGAGCCACCCCCTCGATCTCGCTGTCGTACAACTCGGCGGCGGTGGACGGGCGGACCTCGGCCACCAACTCACAGTCCTCCTGGATCGGCGACGGCTGGTCCTACGAACCCGGCTTCATCGAGCGCTCCTACCGCAACTGCGACAAGGCGGGCATCGCCTCCTCGGGTGACCTGTGCTGGGCCGGGCAGAACGCCAGCCTCGTACTCGGCGGCCACTCCGGCGCCCTGATCCGCGACGACGCCACCGGCGTCTGGCACCTGCAGGGCGACGACGGCTCGAAGATCGAGCAGTTGACCGGCGCGCCAAACGGCCTGCCCGGCGGCGAGCACTGGCGCGTCACGACGTCCGACGGCGTCCAGTACTGGTTCGGACGAGGCCGCCTGCCCGGCGGGGACGGCACCGACCCGGCCAGCGACGCCGCGCTCGGCGTGCCGGTGTACGCGCCGGACAGCGGCGACCCGTGCCACGACCCGGCCAAGGGCAAGGGCTCGTGGTGCACCATGGGCTGGCGCTGGCAGCTGGACTACGTGGTCGACCCGCACCAGAACCTGATGACCTTCGGGTACGCCGCCGAGACCAACCACTACAGTCGCGGCGCCGGCCAGAACAGCGGTACCGGGACCCTCACCGCCTACCAGCGCTCGGCCTACCTGAAGCGGATCGGCTACGGCCAGCGACTGCCCGAGCAGGTCGCCGCCAAGGGCGCCCTGGCCCCGGCCTCCCGGGTCGACTTCACCGTCGCCGAACGCTGTCTGCCCTCCGGCGCGATCACCTGCGCCGAGTCGCAGCGCACCACCTCCAACGCCGCGTTCTGGCCCGACGTCCCGATCGACCAGATCTGCGCATCCTCCGGGACCTGCGCCAACAAGTCCCCGGCCTTCTTCAGCACCAAGCGCCTGACGACGATCACCACCTCGGTCCTGGTGGGCTCCACGCCCACCACCGTGGACACCTGGGACCTGGGCCAGTCCTTCTTCGATCCGGGTGACGGCACCGCCAAGAGCCTCTGGCTGGACAACGTCAAGCGCACCGGAGGCACCGGCGCCGACGCGCTGTCGCTGCCCGTGGTCGCGTTCTCCCCGGTCCCGATCGCCAACCGGGTCGACGGCCTGGTCCCGGCCGCCCCCATGTTCGTCCGACCGCGCATCGCCCGGATCGACACCGAGACCGGCGGCCGGATCAACGTCGGCTACACGTCGCCAGCCTGCTCCCGGGTCGCCAACCGGATGCCGGCCTCCGAGGACGGCAACACCCTGGCCTGCATGCCGGTCAAGTGGTACCGGCCCGGCGCGGCCGACCCGGTCAACGACTGGTTCAACAAACCGCTGGTCACCGCCGTCACCGAACAGGACGCCGTCACCGGCGCCTCCGCGATCAAGGCAACCGCGTACACCTACCACGGCGACGCCGCCTGGCACCGCAACGACGGCGAGTTCGTCGACCCCAAGACCCGCACCTGGGACGACTTCCGCGGCTACCAGGCGGTCACCACCACCACCGGCAGCGAGTACGCCGGCGAGGCCCCCAGGACCCAGCAGAAGACCACCTACCTACGCGGCATGGACGGCGACCGGCTCGCCGACGGCACCACCCGCAGCGTCCAGGTCACCAACCCGCTCGGCGGCACCGTCACCGACAGCAACTGGCTGGCGGGCGGCACCGTCGCCACCGAGGCCTTCGACCGGGCCGGCGGCACGGTCCAGACGATCACCGGCACGCTCTACAGCGGACAGACCACCACCGCCACCCAGGCACGCACCGGCGACATCCCGTTCCGCTACGCCCGCTACCCCGCCGCCCAGGCCACCTCCCTCACCAAGTCCCGGCTCTCGAACGGCACCTGGCGAACGACGACCACGGTCGCCACGAGCGACCCCGCCAACGGCAACCGGCTGCTCCACGTCGCGGACAAGGGCGACGGAACCACGGCCGTACCGGAGACCTGCACCACCAACACCTACGCCACCAGCAGTACCAGCCCGATGCTCAAGCAACTGATCGCCCAGAGCACCTACACCGCGGCCGCGTGCGGGACGCCGGCCACCCCCGGCAACACCATCTCCTCCGTTCGAACGCTTTTCGATGGCAAGCCCTTCGGCCAGGCCGGCGACACCGGAGACCGCACCACCTCCCTGGCCCTGGAACGGTTCGACGGCACCACACCCGTCTACCTGCTGCAAGGCACCGTCACCTACGACCCGTACGGCCGACCCGTCAGGACCGCCACCACCGACGGCTCCACCCACAACGGCAACGGCACGCAGATCGGCCCGCCCACCACCACCCCGGCCGTCACCTCGATCGCCTACACCCCCGCCACCGGCACCCTGCCCACCGGCATCACCACCACCGGTCCCATGGGAGCCGGCTGGACCACCACCACGAGCTACGACCCCCGACGCGGCCTGCCCCTCACACTCACCGACAGCAACGGCCGAACGACCACCCAGCAGTACGACGCCCTGGGCCGCCTGACGGCCGCCTGGGCCCCCGACCAGCCGACCAACCGGAAGCCCAGCCGGAAGTTCTCCTACTTCGTCAACGGCACCACCGGACCGTCCACGGTGCTGACCGAGTGGCTGCAGGCCGGCGGGGTGACGTACTCGTCGAAGACCGAGCTGTACGACGGCCTCGGCCGCCTGCGCCAGACCCAGCAGACCTCGGACACCCGCCCCACCGGGCGACTGATCACCGACACCACGTACGACTCGCACGGCTGGCCGATCAAGACCTCCGCGCCGTACTACGAGGCAACCAGTCTGCCCGGCAAGAGCCTCTTCATCCCCGGCAACGACTCCCAGGTGCCCGCTCAGACCTGGACCACCTACGACGGATCGGGCCGCGAAGTGCGCTCCGAGTTCCGCTCCTACGCCAACCTCCAGTGGGCCACCACCACCGCCTACCCGGGCGCCGACCGCACCGACGTCACCCCGCCCCAGGGCGCGGCCCCCGCCACCAGGATCACCGACGCACGCGGCCGGGTCACCGCCCTCTGGCAGTACCGCACCGCCACACCCACCGGGAACCCGGCGGACGCCGACGTCACCACCTACCGCTACACCGCCTCCGGGCAGCCCGCGAGCAGGACCGACCCGGCCGGGAACACCTGGACCCACCAGTACGACCTGCGCGGACGCCAGACCTCCCTCACCGACCCGGACACCGGCACCAGCACCACCGTCTACGACGTCAACTCCCGCGTGGAGAAGTCGACCGACGCCCGCGGTGCCGTCACGGTCAACACCTACGACCTGCTGGGCCGCAAGACCGCCGAGTACAACGGCAGCATCGCCCCGGCCAACCAGCTGACCGGCTTCGTCTACGACACCCTGGCCAAGGGCGAACCGACCTCCTCCACCCGCTACACCGCAGGCTCGACCGGGCCCGCCTACACCAAGACCGTCACCGGCTACGACACCCTGTACCGGCCGCTCGGCACCTCCATCACCGTCCCGGCCGCCGAAGGCGCTCTCGCCGGCACCTACACCACCACCAACAGCTACCAGCCGATCACCGGCGCCCTCACCGAGATGAACCTGCCGGCCGCCGGCGGGCTGCCCGCCGAGACCGTCTCCTACTCGTACACCGGCACCGGCGTCCTCACCGGCGCGATGAGCGGCGAGGAGACCCTCGTCCAGGCCGTCGCCTACGACACGCTCGGCCGCGCCGTGCGCACCACCGTCGGCGACTACGGCACCCAGGTCGTCTCCACCCACCAGTACGACTGGGCCACCGGGCGGATCATCAACTCTCTCGTCGACAAGCAGACCGGCACCACCGCGGTCGACCGGACCGCCTACACCTACACCCCGTCCGGGCGGCTCACCTCGGTCAGCAACCAGCAGAACGCCGCCGCCACCGACACCCAGTGCTACACCTACGACCACCTCGGCCGGCTCACCACCGCATGGACCGACACCGGGGGCGTCACCACCACCGCCGACTGGACCGACACCGCGGGCACCGTGCACGGCACCGGCGGTTCCACCATCGTCCCGGGACTCGGCCGTTGCAACAACGCCACCGGCCCCGCCACCACCGGCCCCGGCGGACGCACCGTCGGCGGCCCGGCCCCGTACTGGCAGAGCTACACCTACGACGCCACCGGCAACCGCAAGACCCTCACCCGGCACGACATCACCGGCAACACCGCCAACGACACCGTCACCACCCAGGCCTTCCGTCCGGCGGGAACGGTCAACACACCCACCACGGCGCCCGACACCGGCGGCGGCACCGCAGGCCCGCACGCCCTGCTCAGCTCCACCACCACCTCGCCCACCGGCACCAGGACCAGCACCTACCAGTACGACGCCACCGGGAACACCACCGCCATCACGGAGACCGGCGGCACCACCACCCTCGGCTGGAACAGCCAGGGCAAGCTCGCCACCCTGGCGAAGACCGAGCAGGCGGCGCCGAACGGCTACGTCTACGACGCCGAGGGCAACCTGCTGATCCGACGCAACCCCGGCAAAACCACGCTCACCCTGACCACCGACCAACTCACCCTGGACACCTCCACGGGGGCGATGAGCAACGTCCGCTACTTCGGCGCCCCCGGAGGCCTCTCCCTCACCCGGGTCACCGCCCCGATTGGCGGCGGCACCCTCTTCGTCCACGCCGCCGACCCCCACGGCACCAACGGCCTCCAGATCGCCTGCACCCCCGGCCAGCCCGTCACCCGCCGCGCCACCGACCCCTTCGGCAACCCGCGCGGTACCCAGCCCGCCGCATCGGCCTGGGCCGGCGACAAGGGCTTCATCGGCGGCACCAAGGACGACACCACCGGCCTCACCACCCTCGGAGCCCGCCACTACGACCCCGCCACCGGCCGCTTCATCAGCCCCGACCCACTGCTCGACCCCGCAGACCCCCAACAGTGGAACGCCTACGCCTACGCCAACAACGACCCCGTCAACCTCTCCGACCCCACCGGCCTCATCGTCGACGACTGCTGGCAGGGCCGCTGCGGCGGCGGCCACTACAACCCCCGCTCCCCGGACCCTGTCTTCCCGCCCGCCGGCTTCTGCGTCACCCTCCAGTGCGCCCAGCAGACCTCCACCCTCGAATACCGCGACGACAACCGCAGGACACAGCAGTACATCGCCACCACCGTGAGCAACGGCAAGGGCAAGGGCGGCACCAGCAAGAGCAAGGCCGACGGCTGCATTTGGGCCATGGGCATGAACCAGAACTGCGGCACCGGCTCAGCGGGCGGGACCACATCCAGTAGCACCGCCACCTCGGGCGGCCAGGAACTCCTCCTCGGCAGCTACCCCGTCAACAACCCCAACGCGCGCGGCTGCGACAGCATAGTGATCTGCGGGATCGTCTACACCGCCTCCTTCGCCTCACTGATCATGGTCGCCGCACCGCTCTGCGCCGCCATGCCTCCGGAGTGCGCGGGCCTGGCACTGGACGAGTTGGTCTCCACCCAGACGGACCTGCCGATCGGCATCAGTCCCAAGGTACTGGCCAAGGGCTCGGGCGACGATCTGGCGTCGGCCGCCGCACGAGCCTGCAAGAGCTTCCCCGCCGGGACGCCCGTCCTGCTCGCCGATGGCAGTACCAAGCCGATCGAGGAACTGACAGAAGGTGACCTGGTCCTCGCCACCGACCCGCAGACCGGCGAAACCACGGCCAAGTCCGTCACCGACACCATCCTCACACCCGACGACGAGACCTTCACCGACCTCACCCTCGCCGCCGACGAGAGCGGCGGCGGTGACGCCGAGGCGGCAGCGCCCACCGTCCTCACCTCCACCCACCACCACCCGTACTGGAACAGTACGACCCAACGCTGGACCAACGCAGGCGAGTTGGCGGTCGGCAACAAACTCCGCAGCGCAGACGGCTCCACCATCACCGTCACCGCGACCCGCACCTACCACACCACCCCCCAGCCCGCCCACAACCTCACCGTCGCCGACCTCCACACGTACTATGTGCTGGCGGGGACGACACCGGTCCTGGTCCACAACGACGACTGTGGCGCCGCAGAACCAGGTTGGTTCAAGCGGAATATTCTGCGCATTGGAGCTGAGCCCAACGGCACAATCGCAGACTTGCGAGGCGTGAGAACAGATGATGTGGGTGGGACGTCGGACAGTCCGTCGAAGTTGGCCGGTGCAAAAGAGCGCGCGTCTGGAAACTCCAAGAAGCTCCTGGAGTCAGTATTCCGGCCAAAAGATGGGATTTTCATGTCCCTCAGATCGGATCAATTCTCGATGAATGAGGGGAATCATCGCGCATATGTTCTTCTTCAAATGGCGGAGGCTGGACAGCTGTCGTGGGATACGCCGATCTATGCGAGAGGGCTTGAGGCTTGGCGTGCGCGGCGGGGAGCGGGTGGGTGATGAATAGGTCCGAAAGCTTTACGTTGCTCCTGGAGTGCAACGCGGCGGCGATGATAGATATTCGAGCGCTGGCTCGCGATATGGCTTCGAGTGGATATCTGGGATATCTTGGGGAAGTTTCCCCTCCGGGCTCCAGTCCCGAGGGGTGTGTTGACGCAATTGCCTCCACATTTCAGCTGATGCGAAACCTCTGCCTGATTCGAAAGGTGGGATTTCGGCCCGCCTCGCGGAAAATACTTTCCGCCACCTGGATTGCTTCCGGCCCCGAGGGGCGGTGGTGGATGGAGAGGGTTTTCGAGCGGTCGGGACGAAGTTGGGCCAAGAAAGAGCTGCGCACTGACGCCGGCCGGTGGGGTGAGGGCGTGTTGAGAGAAATCGATACGGATGGGTTGCGCGCGTACGATACTGGCATGCTCGATGTCTCTCGTGGTGGCTGGTACGACAGAATTTATCTAGCGGGAGCGGCTGAGATCGGCCGGATGGCGTCTGTGGGTCTTCGTGATGGTGGCATCTCGAAGGAGTCATGGCGGTTGATCGCATCAATTGCTGACGCCTGCCACAGGATTCCGTCCCCTGTCGGTAATCCGTTGGGAATAAATGCGATCCAATTTCCCGCACGCTTCAAGGACGGGTGGAACAGGACAGGAGATGAGGGGAGGGCTTGGATCAAAAAGACATCGAGAGGTGTCCCCGGCGCGCCCCCTCGAAGCCTCCGTTCTCTTCTCTCCGGAGATTGAGCCAGGTCCCGATCGCGTAGCGAGATTCTTCAGCGACGCCGCACCCCTATTGCCGCTCGGTCTTAGATTGAGTGGTTGGTCGAACGGAAGGAGTAGCCCATGGCGCAGCATGCAGTATTCGGAATCCTTGCTCATCTGCCAAGTGAAGTCGCCGCTGCTATTGGAAGGCAGCTTGGATGCGTCTTTGAGCAACGGGAAAGTCGCTATGTCGGCGATTACTGGACGGCCAAGATGGGGCTGGCGGTTGGTGAAGATTGTAACCCAGCCTGATTCATATGGTGATCCAGTGGAAATTGAATTTCCAGCCCATCGGACACTGATCTATCTGGACAGGGGGCAGTCGGATATGCAGATCGAAGGTATTATTGATCCGAAACGGTAGGGGTTCTCGGTCGTTGAACCACTCGTGAGTGAACTGGTGGGGGACGCGCGGCACTTGTCGCCGTCGGCGCAGGAAGCGTTGCGGCTGCGGGCGGTGGCCGCGCTGGTGGAAGGCCGGGCCCGCG